>JAICVW010000743.1 GCA_025935105.1 Nitrososphaeraceae archaeon | reverse complement strand
GGTCATCATAATTAACTTAAGCAACAGATATTATATCTGAGGTTCGATTGTACGGTTAGTTTGCTAAAGAATAGCGAATTGGGTGGAACACCTGCACTGGAAAAGGCATTGGCCGGAGATGAGCTGACGTATAAGGATGGACTCGAACTTATGAACGAGGAGAACCTTTTTTTGTTGGGTTCTGCAGCTGATAATATTCGTAGAAGTATAAAAGGGAATACCGTCACTTTTGTTGCTTCATATTACTTAAACTACACGAATGTTTGCGCCGCAAGTTGTCCCTTGTGTGCATTTTACAGAACCAATGGCGCTAAGGATGCATTTACTCTAACTGCGGATCAGATACTATCAAGAGCACGAATTGCAATTAAACAGTTGGGAGCAACAGAATTGCATATAGTCGGCGGATTTCATCCAAAGCTCGGCATAGATTATTATGAGAATATGATCAGGGCAATAAAAAGGGAATTTCCTGACGTTGTAATTAAGGCCTTGACACCTGCAGAAATCTTCTTTATCTCGAGAGTTACGAAAAATTCAATAAGGGAAGTGCTACAACGGCTGAAAGCAGCTGGCTTGGATGCTCTTCCTGGGGGAGGTGCCGAAATTTTTGCCCCGGAAACAAGAGATATTATCGTAAGAGGAAAGTGCTCTGGCAAAGAGTGGCTTGATACTGCCCGTCAAGCTCACGAGATTGGGCTGAAGAGTAATTGTACAATGCTCTTTGGCCATGTAGAGAAACCAGAACATATTGTTGACCATGTGTTAAAAATCAGGGATCTTCAGAAAAAGACCCATGGTTTTACGACCTTTATCCCATTAAAGTTCAGCTTGGAGAACACCGAATTAGAACAAAAGGGACTTATTAAAGCCGAAAGTGCTGCGACCTATGATCTGAGAGTTATTGCTGTCTCTAGACTGCTCTTGGCGAATGTATTAGATAACTTGTCAGTTTATTGGGTAGCCTTGGGTAAGAAGTTGGCACAAGTGGCATTGTCCTTTGGAGGTAATGATCTGGTCGGGACTGCATTTTCTGAGGAAATATTCAAAGCAGCTGGTAAAAATTCCGGCACTTCTATTCAGGAATTAACTAGTTTGATCAAAGAAATCAAAAGAGAGCCCGCACAAAGAGATACATTCTTCAACATCGTTAAGAGGTTCAATTGAAAATTTGTCTGAAAATAATAATAGTGTTATGAGCATAACTCCTGGCCTGGATCGGATATATCTGAGCTAGTGGAATTTAGGCGAAAATCGGCTCGGTACCAGAAGGGACTATTCCATCGCGTAGCCCCATCATGAGCAATTTATTGATAGCCTTTTTGCCAGTTTGGCCCATCTCAACGGTGTTCTCATTTACGTACATTTTAACGAATTTTTCCATGACTTGTTTTGTATGTCCCCTGCTATACTTCATCGCATAGTCTATAGCATTGCTTAAGTTTCGAAGCCCATATACAATTGAATCTCTGAGAAGACTAATAAATGCACCAATATCTTCAGAACTAATCGACTTGATATTGGAAACATTAATTACTAATGGTACAGGTAGC
>JAICVW010000180.1 GCA_025935105.1 Nitrososphaeraceae archaeon | reverse complement strand
CGCCATCTGCGCTACCGGAACTAGTGTTACCAACGCTGCCGCCGTTACCGGCAATTCCACCGTCAGCGCTTGTGTTACCAACGTCGCCGCCGCGGCCGCCTGCTCCAGCTGTAGCAGTTGATGTTCCGCCGTTAGCGTTTGTATCACCGACAGAGCCACCGGGGCCACCAGTTGATGTTCCTCCAGCGCCACCGGTTGATGTTCCGCCATCTCCGCCAGAAGCATCTCCTGCTCTTGCTAGGGATATGGCCGCTACATGTTGTCTAATTGCGTCAATTGACACATGAATTCTCGCAGCTATGTTGTTGCCATTGTTGCTTGACCTACCTCCTGCCATCGCATAGTTGTATGGAAGAGACAATGCTCCCGCTACCAGAATGGCAGCTAGTACTACTACGGACGCAGTAATCAAATTAGTTGTGTTTTTCGTATTCAAATTAGTTCGTCATTATTCTACGTGAGAACTCCTATTTAAGTATCTCCTAGTGAAAGTACCTGTGCTTGTTCTATAGACTAATTCTAAGGGTTTGTTCTGCTATATTTATCTATATCGGGAAAAACGCTAGCAAGAATCCTTAAAAATGGACATTAATAATCTTATAGATTGCAACCAAGTTTCGACAAATATGAACGAGTTATGAGTTTGTTCCCACCAGCTCAGAACCAAGACATGAGCAATAAACATCATATTTGAATGTCCTAATGAAGTTCTAAGTTGAGAAAAGATCGCTATCCAGAGAGCAGATTATTTTTGCGGTTCCGTTCCAAATATGATATTTGAAAAAGTTTAGCTTTTTTACGGGTTGACATCCACCAAGCTTAGCCAAAAATGTTTAAAGTAATGGGAGTCAATACTGACAAGCAATCGTGATTCGAAATCGAACTGTCAATTTGTATTGTTAGTAACCATAATTGTCAATTTCCAGAGTAATTAGAATTTTAGTATTTTACGGATAACAATCCTGCTGACACCTTCTACTATCCTTTCATGGTCGGCCTGTAGTTCTGCTGTTATGTAGAGAAGATGATTTTCTGGATCGTTAGTGAATGGCATTGTAATTCTTTTTAGTTTTTCATATTCTGCCAAGACATACTTTCCTTTGCCAATCTTTGAAGATAATTCACTTCGGGTTCTCCATGCATTTATCGCCAGCTCAAGTGATTTCTTGCTTTCCTCTGGTGTAAGCAGATTATTTACGCCTGCTCGGTGTTCCGAGTACGCGACCTTTCCATTTTGGTCACAGATAGTAACTAATCTTATATGTGGATCAAGATCCATAATGTCTTGGTACAACTTCCTATAATCCAATATAACCAATACACGCTCGCAGTGATAAAAAGTTTAGATAGCTAAGCCTAAGCTAGCCTAGCCTAGCCCTCGATTGATTGATACTTCGATTAACTTTACCAAGTGCTTGTATATAACTCAAAGAGTATTTCAAAATCAAATTCACCTTTTGGCAATTAGCACAACTTAGGCTATCTTACTACTCATAATGTTTTTCATACACTTAAGTAGTCTTAGGTCCTCTTGTCTAGAGGGTTATTATCCTAGGAATTCTAATGAATTAAATTTATACGGCTTGAGAAGGTATACAAATCAAAATCGACCTACTATTTAACCGGCTGGATATACTCATGCATAATCCGTAAATAAGCTTAAGATTTATTGTCCAACCAAATTTGAATATGGAGTGAAGCCCCTTTTCAATCCCGAATTTTCTTGCAAATCGTTAACAGTTATGTATATTGCATTGTAGTCGTTTTTGTAAACTCTATATGATTGTTAAGAGTAATCATTTTTACCACAATCACTTTAGCTTACTTTATCTCAGTTTGGTTATGAGATATACTCCTCTTAGATCTCTTAGTGACATGGAGAAGAATAATCTCTATTTGTTACTTGACGATAATGATTCAGGATATAGAGCTAAGATAATCCTTCTCAATGATGAAGGCCATACTGTACCTGAAATAAGAAAAATGACAAATCATCACGATAATAACATAGGAAAGTGGATTCATCGATTCAATGATTGTGGTATTGATGGTATCATTTCCCAAATGCATAATCATCAATTTCAGAAGATTACTGATGATATTGAAAAAGAAATCATAAACATTGCATCAACTAACCCAAGGAAACTTGGAATGGGATTCTCTACATGGTCACTGCGTGTTCTAGCTGGCTATTTAATGGAAAAGAAGATAGTCAAGACTATAAGCCACTCAGAGATTAGAAACGTTCTCCTGAAATATAGTGTCAGGTGGAGACATTCAAAGACTATGCTTGGTGGTAGTAGAGATCCTGAATATGAGCTGAAAAAAAGCATATTGACGAGCTAAAAAATCAGACACCTCCAGAATCAGTCCTTCTATATGAAGATGATAAAGGATCTATTGCTGCTAAAACATATGGTGGTACTTCATGCTGTGCTACACAGGCCAAGATATAAAGAGCTCAAATGACCAGAGGACTGCTAAATGTGTTTGGTGTTTATGACTATATAATCAACAGAATGTTTACTCACTGTTATAAGCAAAAGAATGGAAAGCAGCAGTTACTTGACTTCATAAGAAGAGTTGATTCTATATACGATTCCAATGTTAAGAGAATATTTCTGGTACTTGATAACATATCCATACACAAATCAAAGAAGGTCATAGAATTCATATCACTGCATCACCAGAGAGTAAAACTGGTTTTCTTACCAACTAAATCTCCTGAACTTAATCTTATAGAAATAAGATGGATATGGCTGCAGAGAAGTGCCATTAACAATAACACCTTCGAGAATGAACATGAAATTGGAAAATTGGTGAGCGACTGGACAAAGTATTACAATGAAACTCATATCAAAACAATCACAGATACTTTACACAATGAACTTTACTATGCATTTACATAACTGTTAACTAAAGGATTGATTGATTCAATCTTCAGTCATAAAATCATCTTCTGAACTATAACTCTTGATTCTTAATAAAAGATGTTTTGGAGAGCCCAGCGTCCATCTCGAGGAGTATCTTGCTAATGTCTTATAATGACACTTCTTTTCAGCTCTAGTTCGATTATTGTCCTCAGGCTTTCCCAAAAAAAAGTTGGTTCAGATTAGATTAAATGCTTATACCGCTTTGGATGATCGCACGATTAACTATTCTTTGGATGATGCCTTTGACCACTATACCTTTAGCTTGTGAGTATTTATTATTCAGGTATGGTTGATTGGCCCTCCTATAACGAACTATTATACTCCTCCTGCCGTTCCAGTATAAATGCGATAGTTCTTCTAGAAGCGCACGTTTCCTTTTGTTTGCTGATTTTATAGTATCCATATACTGCATGAACTCATTTTCTCTTTTGAGAGAAAGATAGAGCTGATACATGGCTTTGAAGTAACATTTTGCTGTTCTGTAGGCATTTCTATTTGAGCGTTTTATCGATTCTTCAGCCATATTTCGATAGAGTTCTGCTGCCTCATATGGCATGGATTTTTCACATGCTCTTGCAACCCTTGTCGATATGCTCAGAAGCTATTTTGAACGACGAGGCAAGATCTTTATCTCTAACATAGAGTTCGAGCAGATTATGGGTATCTCCTTGCTCTGCCATAAAGGAAGTTAGCTTCTTTTTAACATCTTTCCATAAGCCAAGCTCATTTGATACATGCGTTATTTTTTCCAGTAAGTCCTCTGCCGGTCTATCCTTAAATGACTGTAAATACAGTGACAATGATTCTGAGTTATCTCCACAAGCATGTCTTAAATCTCCCATCTTTTCAACGAGATCTGTCTTCAGGAAGCCCTTTGCGAAATCTAATACCCTTGTACAATATTGGATAGCCTCTTTAATTTGTCCTTTTGATTCAAGATATTCAATATATCTAAAATATGAATATTCGAACTCTTTTTCACAGAATAACAGAAACTTTTTTTCATCTTTCCTCTTTTCGTATATATTCAGTAGGATGTCAACTATTTTTGAAACATGGTCCTCGTCGTCTCTGGCCTTGCTTTCTTGCAGTTCTTCTGATGCAAGTTTTTCAATGAAGCTGAAATCTTCTTCAGTGCCACATGAATCTACTATCATTTTTGGAATACAATCAGAAAAGTCGTGTCTATCTGTGACAAACATCTTCCAATTAGCTTCATGGATTGTTTGTTTCATTGCCCATGTACACTTTGGAATTTATCTATCATTTTTATCGTCATATTTTATTCTAATCATGTAGTTTATCGTCATATTTTATTCTAATCATGTAGTTTCTGGATTCACTTCCTTGTATGTTTGCTTGGAGCGTAAGACCATGAACCTGAGCGTTTGATACTCGTCCTTCCCTAAAATATGCCAGTGCGCGCTCAAACACTTGGCGACTACACAATGATTTTACATTTTTATTCAAGTTGAAGGAACCATCCAACAACGAATTAATCACCCGTGGAGAATTATAGTTGGTCCTCATTCTTAAGCTTGTGACCTTTCACCTATCGGATCCCAATGAGTTTGCTTTAATGAACAGGACACTAAAAACAAATTAAAGCCTTTGATGCTGAGATTGCTGTGTTAGGTTCTGAAACCACTTTTAGGCACCGATACTGTCACGTAGCCTCTGTATCGGTCTGTGTCTATTCTTACATTAATTTTCTGTTTTGAGTATCTGCCTTGCATGTGTTTTATCGCTTTTGGTTGTTTGTTGCCCGTTATGGCTATGTAAAAGCCTCTCTATGGCTATTATCCCGAAACGGCTCTACAGATATACTACTCCAAGAATAAATTGTATGTCCTAATTCTGAATCTAACTGCAGTCTATGTGTATGTTTGTTCTTAACTTATTTATGTGAAGAAAGTGCTCAACCCGTTCACACAAAGTAATTCCAGAAATTGAATGGTATAACTCTTTATCCTATCTCTTATAATCAATATCTTGATTATTAATCTATTATTTGCTGAAGAAAGCAGTTCCATCATATCATGCTAGGCCGGGTAAGATGATTGTATTAGTTGTAACAACAATATCCACGATCTTTGCTCTTTCTATGGATGGCAAAGTACTAGCAGAGGACAATAATGTAGTTACACAACCAGGATATTTACTTACTGTCAATGTTTCGTCTCATCCATTTGGAACTTCTGCAATAGGTATTTCTATAACAACAGAAAATGGTTACACAGACCAAGCAAACATTCCCACTGCTGGTAATCCGTCATGGACATTTAATATTCCTCCTAATCAAGGAAATTCAGTCCAAGTGTGTGTGAATTCTGGTGCATTATCTGAAGAGAATTGTCATATCTATAAAACCACTGGTTCTGCCATGTCTGTATCCCTTCCAGCTGTGTCTGGTAATAGTAGCGGAAGCGGCAACAATAATTCTAACATTGACAATAATGATGGTAATAAAAATAATAATAGCCATCACCATGACAGCGGCACCACCAACAACAGGTCAAATGACAATAACCACAGCAGTAATCACCATAATAGCAACACCGACATTTCCAATTCTAATGTAGACAATAATCGGAGCAGCAGACACAGTAGTGGTAGTGGGTTCAACGAGAATCAAGGAAGTAGTTTTGATGGGACAAGTAGTAGTGCTGGATCTAATGCACATCAGCGGAATAGTCACGGATTTAATGGTAGCGGTAATGATAATCCAGGATCTAATAACCACCACAATAGTAGTAGCAGCAATACAAATAATGCTGGAGTTCCCATGATTCAATTTATTGGACCTATCTAATAGATGACAATTACAACCAATCCCTAGTCAGACAGTTGAGGGAATTGTAGCATCGAATAACTAAGAATAGAACATATTTTCGACTTACCAACCAAGCTCAAATTGGAATATACAGCTTCTATATCAATTAAACCTAAGCTAGGTCCTTAGTGTAGTTTAGTGTAATGTAGTGTAGTGTAGTGTAGAACGTGGTTGCAGGTGCATACAACATGTTATCCGACTCAGTCAATTAGTCAATAGTCATGTTTACTACCTACACCCATTAACATAAGTTCATGGACCCTCTCATCAAGTATTTGATGATGTTTAAGCCGAAGCGTCTCGTCCTATAGTAGTT
>JAICVW010000683.1 GCA_025935105.1 Nitrososphaeraceae archaeon | reverse complement strand
ATTTGAAACGCTTTCTCCTATAGTAATTGGCTATGGCGCTTTTTAAATTATAGAATTTAGAATAATATTTTGATACAAGGAGATCGTTCTTTCCTTGTTTCCAGCATTCTTCAATGGCATCATAATCAGGAGAACCTTTAGGTAAGTATTCAACTTTAATAGTATCTTTATTTTCTTTTAGGTGCTTTCTGATTATTATTACTGAACTGCGATGTTGAGCTGCTGCTCTGTCTAAAAATAGTATTAGTTTTCTAAATTTCCTCTGTAATTCCTTCAGGTACTTTAGAAATGTATGATGCTGGTTGAAGACATCGTATTGACGGAAAAACTGTTTACCATCCACAGCATGTGTACCAAATACACAGGTCTTCCGATGAGAACCAGTAACAGTTACTATTGGAAGCTTTCCTTGTGGTGTCCACATTCTTCGAATTAAAGTATCATGTATGAATATAGATAAATTTAGATTCATCTATCTTCTACTGCAACCGTGAAACCGCCAGGTATATTTGCGATTATTTCCTTAGCCTTTTGGAAATGCTTCTTTTCTTCATTTGATGCAGTATTTACGAATTTCTTCCTTGGAACTTTAGAAGTAAAACCCCATTTGTGTAATAACATATAGATGTGAACTTCATGATATCGTACACCTGTTCTCTCATAGATTATATGCATGACTTCTTTAGCTTGCCATCCTGATATATTTTCAGACAATTCTCTTTTTATTTTAGCAAAACTGTTGATACAGATCCAAGATATACTTCACCTTATTGTGCCTAGTCATGTGTGTTAGCCTCCCATTCCATCATATTTTATACATAAACATACAGCTTTTATTGTTCCCATTTGTTACCAGCTTATTACTAGCTCCTATCATTTGTTACCCTAATATCATCACATGTTTTCAGCTACTACCGCCTGTTACCATAGAGATTAAGTTGTGTAAGAACTATCCCACTCCATACAGGAATTAAAAAATAACAATTAATTTCGAAAATCGTGTCACGAAAAGTCACGGATCATTATCAACTACATAGTAGAATAATAAAAGCGAGTAATCGACTTAACTGACCCAAAAAATAAGAGATTGTTTCTTTCACTACAATCAACTGGATATAATGTTAATACAACTATGATATCAAACTAGGGGCTAGTTGACGCCACGACTAATTATTTTTACTATCAGCATTTATTGTCAGGTAATTTGGTATCAACTTATTTGCATATTCTAATTTGAATTGGAGTCTTCGGATATAGAAGGAACTATTCGATAAATGGCTCCTCCAGTATAGGAAAGAACATACAAATATCCATCTCCTGGTCCTTCTTGTAAATCAGTAATGCCACCGAAACCAGTAGCAAATACTGCTTGTTGGCTTTCTTTAGGAGTGTCTGCTACCTTATCTTCTAATGATCCGCCTAAGAGTAATCCATCTCTTTGTTGGTTTAATTTGAAGTGATAAATATTGCCATTATCTATATCGGATACGAAAATATCATATCATATTCTCATACTGTTTTCCTAATTTGTCTGAGTTGAAGAATCTGATCGCAGTAGGACCTATGGTTTTATTCCATGTGAACTGAGGAACATGATAAATTCCTCTTCCTCCAAAATTTACGAGATTACTAGGTTGCTTTAATGCTACTGGACCCATAGCGTCTAGATGTTCCCTAGTCCATATTCCTTGTACTTGTTCCCATCCACTATTGAATCCTGGATTAACTAAATTTATTTCATCTCCAAAATCTGGTCCGTTTTCTGTATCCCATAATTTACCAGTCACAGGATCAAAATCAAGACCGAAACTATTGCGTATGCCATATGCATAGTACAAGTTTGCTGGATACGTGTTGTTGCCTAAAGGTGGGTTTGGTACAGGCTGGCCATCCTGAGTCACTCTAAGGATACCACCAGTACCATCTAGTCTTGGCCCTCTCTTT
>JAICVW010000731.1 GCA_025935105.1 Nitrososphaeraceae archaeon | reverse complement strand
CTTCAAATATATTTATCACTGGTAAATTTTTGCTCAACTATTACATCCTTATATTTTAGCATTACACAGCAGCTACGCATTCTCATATGGAATATGAAATTGCCCTCTCTTTATCTAATGTTTTTGAAGCAAGTATCAAGAATTTGCCTATGAATTTTCTATTCCATTAGTTCTATTGTCCTTTTCCCTGACACTAATAGTTCTGCAAATGGCTATTTTGAAGATAAACATTTCATGGTAAGGTAGTATAGGTATTAATTGAGAAACTTCTACTTGTGTTAATGGGACATGTTCACTATTCTTCGCTATAAAATGGTGAAGGCAGTGTGACTTTCTGGCCAAGATCACAAAAAAATTAAACTTGATAGAGTCAACATACAGCTTGAAGCAATATCTATCAGTTCTGGAGAAAAATGGCTACTCTCGTTCCAGAAGGAGAGCAAGTTTATAGAACAACATACAAAGGAATGAACTTCTTACAAACATACAAACGTGCCATCGATTCGATTACCAATTAGAGTTTTGGCCATTGGCAGAGAACCTCATCTTGAACTAGATCAACTGTCGGCACTTACCTACAGGCAATTCAACTATCAGGCTGTGATATAATATAATATTTATCAGGCAAGCAGGTAGAATACGATAGTAGGTAGTAAATACGGCTCATATTTCTACTAATTGCACTCTGTTTTTCTGAAGTTTATGTTGTAAGTATATTTTATATGTGCGGATGAAGACGCAGTAGAGCAAGTTTTCATTCATACTTTCTATGCTATTTATGCATTGGATTTGAAGCAACATAAATCTCATAAGTCTGCTGGATCATGTATTTAAAATACTTAGCTAAAATGCTATATTTAAGGGCGTACTATTTGAATTAGAAATGGGTACTCAAATGAGTAGTGCTAGACGAGGCATAAAAACCGAAGAGATGATTGAAGTTGCTAAAGATGAAGACGTTAATTTGGATAGCCTTGTCTATAGGATTGCTAATGGTTCAATTATTATTCCAAAAAATATTTCAAGAAAACAAAAGATAAAGGCAGTCGGAATTGGACGCGGCTTGAAAACAAAAGTTAATGTAAACATAGGTACGTCCACGCTATATCAGAATTTAGATGAGGAAATATCCAAAGCTAAAACGGCAGTCAAGTACGGTGCAGACACAATAATGGACTTATCTGACGGCGGTGACATCAATCTCATAAGAGAGAGACTACTTGAGGCAGCGCCAATTACTTTTGGGACAGTCCCAGTATATCAGGCGTATGTACACGGCGTTGAAAAGTTTAAAAATCCACTAAATATCACAGAGGATGACTTTCTAAATGCATTTGAAAAGAATGCCAAAGATGGTGTTGATTATACAACGATTCATTCTGGCATAACAAAGGAATTAGCTAAGCGTATATTAATGGTAAATAGACATGCTGGAATTGTTTCTAAAGGTGGAACTATCACCGCTGCGTGGATGCTAAAATATGACAAGGAGAATCCATATTATGAACACTTTGATTATATGTGTGAAATCGCAGAAAAGTATGATGTTACTTTTAGCCTAGGTGATGCACTAAGACCTGGCTCGATTTTAGATTCTCACGATGAATTACAAGTCGCAGAAATGATAAATG
>JAICVW010000354.1 GCA_025935105.1 Nitrososphaeraceae archaeon | reverse complement strand
GATCGTAGTTTAGTGTCATTTCTTTTTCATATGTGAACTGGGATGACGAACGGAGAAATTCGCATCCGAATACCAGATTTTGTCCTCAGGATCGATAAACATAACACGGCCACATGTGCGGCATTCTGCGCATTTCACCCAAGTTATGCCGGTACTGTTTCTGACCATGTCTACTTACTCATAAATACGCCTGAGGTCTTATCGTCATTTAATAGTAAGCGAAGGCCGTAAATATCAAGGCCGAGCTCGTTGAGTCTGTCTAACGTTTTTTGCTTAATTGCCGCATTTTGTTTTTCAGCTCTGGCTAATGCTATTCGATTGAAGTAACCCACGGGAGTGCCATTTGGCCCATAATATGGTTCGTCATACTTTAGTTCTGCCTCAAGTTTCATTTGTTGCTTTTTCATGTTATATAGAGTAAAGTCCATTCCAGCCGCCCATTCCTCGCCTTCCGGTGAATAATTCTGGACGTCTCGAGGGTCATCGGACCAGCATCCGGGCTTTCTGGGGCGGTACTGCTGCTTCTCTTCATTTCCCCACCCCGGGTCACCTATTGTTATATTTGTCATGCCCCTAGTCCCGCTACGCTGCTAAGGGTATGTTTTCTTGATTTAGCACACGCTTGAAAGCCACTCATTTGGTTTACTGCAGATTTGATTTTTCTCTTGGTCTCTTTGGTCCTTCCCTCTTCATTTCTTGCGTCTACTTGGTTTCTAAAACTTTGACATATTAGTAATTGATGTAGAAGAAAAGAGGCAAAAGTAGGAGTGTTCGATGATTGCTTCAGTTGGGATAGCCTCAGTCTCAAAGAGGAACATCAGTATACAATACAAGATCCAGTCAAGGAGAATTGGTGTTATTGCATATTGATTGGCTTTCTGTAAAGTATATTGCAAAACTCCCTACCAGATTGTCCTGCCATATAGTTTACAAATTAGGAGTGTCGTAATTTTATGGGGTTTACGGATTTCCGGCTATTCCCGCATCTTAATTGATATGTCAATATTCAGCTTGCTATAAAGTGCTAGATACTATCCTGGAACTTAGCAACATTCGGTAACGATCAATTGGTCGGTCGACGTCCAACCTTTGCGATTCTTGCAAACGAGGAAGGGCAACAACATATCAGCTACTCATGCTATATCTTTTGACTACACTTGAATACAGTCGTCTCCATAGCAATTTGTTTGTTATTACGACAGCCATAGACATAAGTCCAACTAACATCAGCAAGAGCACAGTGTTTCCCAAGTGATATGCCGTAAAATCTATTAGTGAACCCATACCGAGAACTAAGTAAATCTTATTGCCAAATACCATATATTCGGCCACTATCAAAGAATTCCAACCACCTCCCCATCCGGTTATACTGCCGGTAATCAGAGATGGGTAAACGGAGGGAAATAAAACGCGTTTGTTATACAGACCTTTGTCGGCCCTAAATGCTTTTGCTACCTCTTCTAAATCAGAAGATATCGAACGAACACCTCCAATTAGATTAAATAGAACATACCATTGCATTCCTGTCAGTATAAGTAGAATAGAAGGTAGTTCAAGCCCTCCAGGGATTAGTGGAATGAGAGCTGCTACAAAAGGAAAGAATGCAGTGGCTGGAATTGCTGCAACAGTTTGAAATATAGGCATTATTTTGATGAAATGTGAACTATGGGCAATCTTAATTGCCACCGGGATAGCCCATGCCAGAGTTATAAGGTATGCTATAAGGAGTCTAATATATGATAGTAAAAGAGCTAATGGGATCTGAGATATGAATTTGTTACTACTTGAATCATGGAAAAGTGAAAAGGACATATTATAAAGAGTGGAGATTGAGTTTGAAATTACTGTATATGTGGGGCTAAATACGGTTACTGAAGTAATTACAACTGAAATTAGAAATGCTATCAACATGAGATTTCTCTTGTTGCTGAACTCTATCCTATTAAGAATAGTTAATATCCACAACTCAATAGCAGATATTAGTTTTAACAAAAATTCCACAAGGTGACTAGATTTTATATGTACCAACGGTCGAGGGTACATTGTTAAGAATTTTGACAGGTGAACGGGTGGGTATACTTCTCTAAGGAAGATCCTGGCTAAGGCTTGGTTACGTAAAAAAAAACCGAATTGCTGGCCGCTGTCCTTCTGAGCAGATCCTTCAGTAAAGCCTGAAGTAGAATAGTCATACTTAAACCGGTTAGCATATGCCTCTAGCGGTCGCCAAAAGAAGAAGTCTGTTATCATAATAATTGATATTAATAAAATAATTGCTATTACTGACTGCAGATATTGACCAGAACTCACTGAGGTACTAAGTAAGCTTCCCAATCCTTGCAGCGTATAGGTTTTAGAACCTAGCGATATGATTTCAGCCGCTGTTAGGAAATACCACCCTGCTGCCCAGGACAAGATACTATTGTAAATCAGTTTTGGCATGCTTGCGGGTAAGAATAGCCTCCTAAATTGCAATAACGGGTTTGCTCTATAGGCTCGTGTAGTTTCCAACAATTCCATCGGGATAGTAAGCACTGATTCATAAACTGCAAATATCATGTTCCATACCATACTTGTGAAAATTAGAAAAATTGCTGCTATCTCAATGCTTATAGAACTACCATTGAAGAGAGTGATGAAGAAAGTAATAGCTGCTGGAAAAAAACCAAGTATGGGAACTGATTGTAAGATATCTATAATCGGAATGATGACTTTGGATGCAGTTCTCTTCCTAGCGGCAGTGATTCCAACTATCAGTGCTACAAGAAATGAAATAACCAAGGCCGCAAACATTCTGAAGACAGAAGAAATTGAATCGATTATCAATGCAGAAGGATTTATTTGCAAGCCAGGGGTAGATCTGTTTGCAAGGAACAGTATAATTATTGAAAGGGAGATACAAGCAACAATTAAAATCAATATCCTGTTGTTCATCCTTAGTTTATTCTCCTTCATAGCCTTTTATTTAATTAGTATATCTACTTCAGTCCAGACACGATAGATCCAATCTTTTATATAATTTATTGGTGGCGAGTAACACTGTGAATAGTTAACTGCCAACGGTGTTCTTGTATATGCTACTTCACTACTCTCACCTTGCCTAATTGTCAATAGAATTGAATTAATTCAGTACCCAATTATAACATTGGTTATTCATATAACATAACGAATACAAAATGTTTATTATTTGGAATAAAATTCCAGTCGTGTTACTGTTGTTACTCTCATGAGCTTTTTCAATACTTCCATCGAGTACATTAGTCAATTAGGCTAAGGCACAGCGGGAGCTGATTGCCGGTGCGGTTGACTGGAATGGTGATCCGGTACAAAATGGCGATACAACGGACTCTAACTCCATAACTTTCACATTTTCACAGAGGGTGCGGTTTTTGGTCTACTGTACTCTCGATTCTAACCATACTATTGATTGTGGGGACGGTTTTATAATGTATACTAACTTAGCACCAGGATAACATACTCTAAACTCGTTCATACGTGGTAATTGACCACAATCCCTGTCGACCTCTGCCCTCTGAAAGGTTTGTCTGCTCAATACAATACTTCCAGAATAATCTCGAGAGTGGGACATGTGGCCTTTTTAACGGGTTTGCTACTCAGGTTCAGGTGTTCTTACAAGTAGGACGACTTACCCCAAACCCATGCTTCTCAATTGTTACAAGGGGTACAATCTGTTGAGAGTGCCGCGGGCTGCTAATAACCAGCATTGTTGCATAAGAGGACCGGACTGCTCCTGCAAACATGAAGGTTAACAGCTGCAGACTACGCTCCCACATACTTTGCAGTTTTTTTTAGTCCATATCTGCACTAGACTATGTTCTTAGCTATCGCTATATTATTTGGGATAGTTTCACAACAGCATTATAATAAAAATAGCATGCGTGTGGCATTCTCCTTAGATTCTACTCTATATTTGAGATTTGATGGTTTGACTGTTGTTTTGTAGCAGGTAATTCAATTCCATTTACTTCCATAAATGCTCGTAATTCTGCCTTGAATTTTACGTTTCTTGGTCTAGTCCTTAATCTATAGCCACAGCACGGACACCATAGCCCACTCCAGTTCAAGAAAATTTCGCATATCTGACAACGTTTCTGT
>JAICVW010000499.1 GCA_025935105.1 Nitrososphaeraceae archaeon | reverse complement strand
AGATTGTCTTGCAGGAACATCCATTTGAGATAAGGCCATTCTGGCAAAGTACAATCCCACTGCTATTGGAAGTGTAGGTGAGAATGCTACGAGAATTAACAGAATGTTTGAAGGTGTATGAGTAAAGACCATTGTGTTAATCAAACCTATCCTATCGGCAATTTTGGCTGATATAAGAAATGAAAATGCAGTAAGGACTCCAGCTATTGAGAATATGTACGATAGTAGAGTCAACCTTGTAAAAAACCAAAGTGATACAATGCTTTGTATAACAAAGCCGCCAGCAAAGGAATCAATTGCAAATAAGGCAGATAGTTTACCTACTATTTTCTTTGATTTTGGAGATAGAGGCTTTGTTATTTTTCTTTTGTTCTCATATGCTGCTAAATCTCTTGTTCTACTGATAGAAATGCACCTGTTTCAGTACCTGTAACGTTGATTGTTCCGATTAAGGCTGCTATGATCAGGGCAACGTAATTAGTTGTAACAAAAAATATGGCTCCAGATATTGACATTAATACAGCGTATATAATCAGCATCTTCTTTCTTCCTATTCTATCTGCATAAAAGCTTGCCACAAGCGTAAAGATTATGCTGTTTACTAAAGTAAATGTAAGTACCAGACCAATTAAGAATTCATCAAAACCCAATAATTTTAAATAAATTGAAATAACAATGCTCAGAAATCCATAAGCAAATGTTCTAAGTATTCTTGCGCTTAAAAGCAGCTTTCCATCTTTGGAAATCCATTTAAACGATAGTGAGAGTCTAATCTTTAGTTTACACCTGACATAACAAAGCTGACGGGTTATTCTTAAATTGATGTTTATTTTTCCCGATGCAATAATGCAAAATGACCTAGCTACCACAATAGTGCAAGAAAGTATGAAAGACAAGTTCCCAGACCTGCCGTCAACAGCAACTATGCAAACAAGCAAAACAGAGGCCTCTTTGTTGTAAGTCGACACCAGCCACGTCCAAATTTTTTTAGATTTATTCCATCAATCTAAATCCATATCCAATCCAGCTCAATCTAAATTAGATAATACGAACTAGTAGTGTAACGTAATTTTTTAAATTAAATTTATTTTTTTTACAGTACCTGTACGTGATGGGTATATCTAGCACGATTTAATTTCCCTGGAAGACAAGGACTTTAGGCAGATTGTCCAGATGACACATATGTCTTTGCGTGACAACGGCACCATAGTTAGGATTAAACAACATATGCTAATAGCTCTTCTTGGTATTCTCTACACTCATCTTACGAGAGAAAGAAAATCCTATCTAATTCCGAACCATTTCACGGATTGACACCTGGGATAGATGGTACTGTAGGATCATAATATGGACTTTGTGGAGTCACGTTGCATGCACTTCCACAGGAGAAACCAGGAGATTCGTCATTACCCGCTGGTTGAGTAGCGGGCTGGCTTGAATTGTAACTGCTATTAGGTGAGTGAGGAGAACAGGAAGAGGGATCTGGGGACTGGCACTGGTGGTTTGTATTAAAATCCCAATTGTATGTAAAATCGTTGCCATTAGCAACTACAATGTCGCAAGGTGTTGGCTCGACTCTCAATTCACTCACACATATTTTTAAGTTATCACCTGGTGGAAATTGGTCGTTAGACAGAGTAAACTGAGCAAAGGGGTTAACAGAGTTCGTAACTACATCATCATAGCTATTACCAAAAGGTCTGTACACATCTGCGAATATACTATTCCAACCAAATGGCACGTTGGAGAAATTTATTGTTAACTGCCAGGAGCCCTGTGCATATACTGTAGCCGCTGTTGCAGTCATCATTTTGGCTATACCAATTAGGATAAGTTGGCTTACACCATACTGATGTAATGCTGCATAATCGAACAAGTTAATGTCAGCAAACTTAAGCAAATTGGTATAGGCGCTTACAACTGCTTAAGATCTGGCATATATAGCAAAAGACCTTTCCAAACGGTATGGGCGGATTGATGGATTCGCACAGAGTTATCACGTGCAAAACTGAACCGTAATTGTTTTCACGAAATAGAGTACAACAAGTCAAAAAACCACCTCTTTCATTAGATACACAGCTATATGCCGTGGTATCTCCTTTCACTTCATTTCACATGCTGTGTTATGAACCAGTTAGGAAATCGTACTAGACTCTCAAAGTTAGTCCGGATTACTGACTAATGATCAAATTGGCAACATGTTAGTTATGGAATTCCTGTCTTTGCAGTTATTACTACTCTATTATACTACTGTAGGTAATACAGAATACAGATAAGAATACCTAAATATTATTTGATCTATAACATGTAATGTGAGCGCGATTCTTGACGAGGAATTGGAACAGTTCGAAAGTATAGTGCTTAGCTATAGCTTTTGTGGTTTTAACCATAATTCATAAGGTCTGATACCGTGAAGTGTAATTTCTCATCTCATTCTTATTCGGACCGTTTAAAGCATAATAATAAAAAATTGCACCTATAGCTAGACGCCTACCTAGTCGCATAGCGTTTATCCAAATGTATGCTAATATACTCTATAAACCTAAAGATTTTGTGGCAAATATTTATTGCTGTAAAAGTCTAAATCAACTAAAAAATAATGGCTACGTTTATAATGGATTGATTTACTTCCAAAAGCTTGATGTAGAAACCAATTTTCCAGCTGATCTTCGATTTTATAATTTTTGTATAACGTGTGGTGTACCTGCTAATGATAATCATGATAAAGTTAATGCCGAATGTATTGCGTTTAAAGATGGCATATTCAAACGAAGATTAGGTCCATTGAGGATTGACAAAAATGCTAAAGAAAATCAATATACTTTTAATTTAGATAAACACGATAAAATACTAACAGTGTCAGTTGGGCATCCACACTATCCAGAACCAACTCGGTTGCAGTTTTGCCCCTACTGTGGTAGCCCTGTTGGTTAGTCATAGGATACCGGAAAAAGATATGCTCAATCCTGGATATAACAATATTGGCAACAGAATGGAAGTCACGTTAGCTGCTGTCTTCTCTCAATTTTCTGCAACCTTGTTGATAACTGTACAAGTTGATCTGATAACTGTGATATAGCATCATCCTTTAGCTTGTCACGATTTCTTAGGGATTGGTTTATCTCTTCTAATTTTTCTACCTTACTTTGTATATCTGCGCCTTGTCTTTCCGATTGAGGTATATTTAGGAATGTCAAGTAAGGTTCGATT
>JAICVW010000391.1 GCA_025935105.1 Nitrososphaeraceae archaeon | reverse complement strand
GAATTGACGGTAGTAAAAGATTCCATTGATTATCTGTTAGCTCTTCGAACCTCACTATCGTAATAAAACACAATCAAAGCTATAGGTAAACTGGTGAGAAAGTCTCAAGTAGTATGTCAAATTACTTTCCAGATGAGTTCTAAGTAATCCTATCCATTCAATGATGATGAAAGATATACGTGTATGCAGAAGCTGCGGCATAGTCTTTGACATGAAATTACGACGAGATAAAGATTGTCCAGTATGTCATGGGGGAGAAAACCTACCTTTTGAAGATAGTATTTAGCCGAACAAGACAATAACAAATGTATTCGCCAGTTTTCGTTTTGTTTTGAGCATATCCCAAAGTAGACGCTTTAGATAGATTGGCTATTTTTAGTGGTACTGATATGGATAATGACCGGTCTCCATCATTTTTATGTAAAAACACTTTAGCTAGCCGCAGCTTTCTCGCCAGGTATTTGAATTAATTTGCTCATGCAATTATTTAGTCATACAAAATGCCAGCCCTTTTTGTTACTCTAAATGTTCTACCCTGTTTGTTTCGCTCCAATAGCTCTGTTTCAATAGCTAATCCTAGAATTCACGAATCTGCACATAAGTAATAGATTTACTCTCAACTAATTTGGCTAATCTCAGTATTTACTTCGATTTTTCATTATTGATGACTTACAAACATACTCTAGATACTAAATATGTTATGATAACAATAAATAATCAGACTAGTATAATTGCCATACGTATCTATATGCATATCCACCTATCTTGTGATAATTTCAGATAAAGCTAGAGGTATATTAATACTAGCTGTCTATAGCAACGAGGGGTAAGGGAGCAGATTAAGAAGAATGAAATGTCATTAACCAAGTATAAGTATAGTGTGTGGTTAGCGATGTTCTTAGCCAACAGCTTCTGTATTTCAATTATCTTGTCATCCACTTCATTAGTAATGATCATAGGATTTTTGGTTCTGCTTAATTTATGGAGGTAAGACGATAATAAGAGAGTGGGCGAGGAAACAGTAGGAGAGACAAAAATATAGAAGGCGCACTCAATATTATTTCCGAGTATTGCGGATCTGCCATCCTAGGTAATATTTGAATCATTTAATACACTTTGTGTTAAATCCTGCTCGAATTGTCTGCAGCCCTGGAAATTTGCAAACAGATGTTTAGGGATTGCATATCACTATAGCGCTGCAAAGAGTCGGTTCTCCTGCAAATGTTATGTGGAAAGACTGACTCACACGTACACGGATTCCTTTTTACTAAAAGGCTTATGATTTTAACTGTATTAGATATCCGTCTGGATTTAAAAGGCCCCTTTCTTTCGATTATCAATGAATTCTCTTAACTTCTTCAATGTTTGTGAATGCAGATGATGCTCGATTCCTTCGGCGTCGATATTTGCAACATCTTCATGTACACCAATCATTGTGAAGAATTCAGACAACAGACTATGCTTTTCGTGAATATTCTCTGCTATGTCGATGCCATTTTCTGTTAGATTAATCCCTCTATATTTTTCATATTTTAGAAATTTATTTTCATCTAGCCGCTGAAGCATCTTAGTCACACCCGGTAAGCTCACGTTGAGATACTCAGAAAGGTCGGTTTGTGTGGCATAACCCTTTTTCCTTGTTAATTCATAAATGACCTCCAAATAATCTTCCATTCTATCAGTTTGCGGTTCTGATATTACATTTGGTTTTATACTATGAGAATCACGGATTGATTTAGGCGCTTATGGCTGTCCTGATTGTTCTTGTCCAGTCTGACCTTCGGTTTCCTCAACTAACAATGCTGTGTATATCACTAGCTCATTTACCTTTTTATATTAGGCCCTCAAGCCCCCAATGCAATGGCTATTTTATTTAAATAGTTCACATGGCTAATGATGTTAGCCTAGGTTAACTTTAATAAGTCGAGGCTTTATTATACTTGTATATCAATAATGCTCTCTCAAAAGTATCTTTTAGCCAAGAAACAATCTCTACTTAGGCTATTTCTTTACACGGGGCCGGCTCTCATCGTGAGCATGGCCTATATGGACCCGGGTAATTTTGGTACTGATATCGCAGGAGGTGCATCCCAGAATTATAGTCTACTTTGGGTAGTTTGGCTATCTAGCGCGATGGCCATGATACTTCAGTATTTGTCTGGCAAGATTGGAATAGCGACAGGTAAATCTTTACCAGAAATAATACGTGAAAAACTAAAAAAGAAGATATACATAGTACCGTATTGGTTAGCTGCAGAAGCAGCAGCTGCTGCTACAGACTTGGCTGAGTATCTTGGTACGGTTATCGCACTTAACCTTCTATTTGGAATCCCAATGATTTATGCAGCCATCTTTGGAGCATTGGATGTTATATTGATACTTGCTTTTACGACACGCAAATTCCGTGTTCTTGAGCAGATCTTTATCTTATTTGTATCAATAATAAGTTTTGGATTTTTGTATGAAGTGTTTGTCACAAAGCCAGATCCTTCAGCAATACTATATCATTCAGTTGTTCCCATGATCGCAAATTCAAATGCATTACTTTTATCCGTTGGAATTATTGGAGCCACTGTGATGCCACATGCTCTTTTCGTACATTCGTGGCTTACGAAAAACAAGATTAAAGACAAGTCTATTGAAGAAAAAAGAGTGCTACGGAAGCTACATCTTACAGAAAATGTTGTTATACTCACCGTTGCCGGGATGGTAAACGCAGCAATAATGATAATAGCTGCTGCTGCATTTAATGCACATTATTCGAACGTAGCTTCAATATCTGATGCTTACAAAACCTTTATTCAACTTTTTGGGGCTGGCGCCGGGGTTGTTTTTGTTATTACTCTGCTCTCATCTGGTATTTCCTCTTCAGTAGTCGGTACGCTGGCTGGTCAAACCATAATGGAAGGCTTGTTAGGTACGAAAGTTAACATTTGGCTCAGACGCATTGTGACACGATTCATCAATGTGATTCCTACAACGATAGCAATATCTCTTGGATTAGATCCTCTCAGCATACTGGTGTATAGCCAAGTCATACTTAGCTTGATGATACCATTACCCATGATTCCTCTTGTATTAATGACCAGAAATAAAGCAATCATGGGCGAATTTGTAAACAGAAATATCACAACAATAATCTCAATCATTTTCGTTGGCATAATATTGGCATTCAATTCTTATTTAATAACATCTACTATCAAACCATAAAGACCTTCATACAATGACTTTGGAGTATGATAAATAGTCTACAGCTCAATGGGAGTAATGTAATACCAAGAATTACAACAACACTATTCTTCTCTTCTTGCCATTATTGTTCCTAGTGGCATGAATTCACAGTACAAATACCAACAACCCTAAAGAGAAATATAGATTTGGACAATTTGGCAAACATATCTTAACGA
Source organism: Nitrososphaeraceae archaeon (assembly GCA_025935105.1). Classification (GTDB taxonomy): domain Archaea; phylum Thermoproteota; class Nitrososphaeria; order Nitrososphaerales; family Nitrososphaeraceae; genus Nitrosopolaris. Next base: position 439 of record JAICVW010000391.1, on the reverse strand, counting down.
AGCTGACAAATTGCATTTTATATTACCCGTAATTCATTCACATTTGAATGAGATGTTGACGCTTACTCTCTAAGAATGACTTTGCAATAGCAATTACATCTACTGTGCTTTTCTAAATTAGTTATTTATTTCATCTTCACTCTTTCAGAATAGGGAAGCGGCTTTTTTTTCTCTTCTAATATGCCATCGACAAAGGACTCTATTAGCTTTCGAAGCTCTCTAAGATTGATCCTTTTTAATTCCGTATACAATGCAAGTTGCCTAGAATCTTTATCCCCAGCACCCAGAACATGTCGATATATACTGCTCACGCATATTTCAAACGAAAAATCTAATTCTTCGGGATCGCATTCTGTTACAAATGATTTGATGTGACCATATTCATATTCATATTCATATTCATATTCATATTCATATTCATATTCATATTCATCTTTAT
>JAICVW010000118.1 GCA_025935105.1 Nitrososphaeraceae archaeon | reverse complement strand
TTAGAAAAAGCAGTACTTATCACATCATAGTGTCTGCCAGACTGTCAAAGACGACTGAACTATCGATTAACCTAAAATCATTAGTCAGAAAGCGATACCTGGCTACATGATTGTTCTAACATCTGGTAATGCCTTCACAGCCTTCACTACCTTCACTTAGATGTGTTTTTATTTCCTAACCAATAAGGGATGGATCAAGATTACAGAAAGAATTGAGACTATTAAGCTGGCCTTATGTTACGACTAAGGCACAAAGATTCGGGGGTGTAGAATTTCGGCTAAATGAAAGGGAAATAGGACATATACATGGTGAAAGTGTAGCCGACTTACCTCTTTCCAATGAAAACTAGAAATGATCTTGTGAATTCTAGTCGTGTAAGTAGAAATACTGGACTGGGTCCTGAACGAAATTAATTCGTTGATATTAAAAGAGCGCCAAGGGCAAATAGTGCTTACTGAAATTCCATTAGAGATCAAAAGATGATCATAGAGAAATGTTTATACATTAAAAGATTATCTGAAAAATGATTTGATCTGACAAGAGAAAATCAAGTCTACGACAGGAAGATATTAGGATATTTCACTTGTGCAATTATTTTTGCAATTATCGTTGCTGATTCACTAATAATTTTCTCAAATTCACACAACAAACCGTCGTTTACGTTTGTGATACTAAATATAACAGCAGCTGTCGCTTCGAGTCTAGGCATAACAGTAGTCTGTCTTTATGGGATCCACGGAGCCCACGGTAGGTCATATCTATTTTTAACCCTGGGTATTATTTCTTGGTTCGCTGCTGATCTGACCATTGCCTATTACTATTTTGGATTGGGTATAGAAGAACAAATACGTGTATCTGTTACGGATATTTTATGGTTCATAGGATATCTATTCCTTGCGGCGCATTTGTTTACTGTACTCAAGTTCATACGAAGTAGGATCAAATTGGTGACTATCATCATAACATCTATACTTTCAATGTTGTTTGTTACTTACATTGCATCCAACCTATCCAATTCATCACGATCCTATGTAATAGGTGATTATACAGCTTTGTGGTTACTGTTGCCTATCCAATTTTAGATTTAATGTTGTTTGTTCCGTCAATGATAATATTGATTAGTTTGCGAAAGGATGATTTACAATCTATTCCATGGATCCTTTTATCCCTCTCTTTATTAATTAATGCTGTAGCAGATGAGGCATATGTAAATGATTACGTGAAAGGTCACCTACGCAATCTATTGTTTTGGAATATATTTTATGTCGCTGATTTCATAATTATGACAGGTGCTCTATTTTGGTATTACAAGTTTCATGTCTCGCCCGAACGAAGAAAGATGAAAGTTACTGACTAATACTTGACCTTTGACTAGTCAGCCTTACTACTCATTCAATCGGCCCAAGTTATCCAAAATGCCTATAGGTTGCAACTTCTTGTGGTGGAAATCTAATTCGTTGATCTAATTATGTTTTATTACTTGTAATAAAGGAAATTAATTCTTATGTACTTTATGGATTTTAGACAATTTATGACCAGACATCTCATTGTTCAACTTAGCAAAAGTTTGAAAATTCTCATCTACTTTCTTTCTTATTGATATTGATCTTCAATAATTCGTAATCTTAGGACTAGTACGTGCAGAAGAATGAAATTTCACACTAATTCTAGCTAACTTTTCGATAGTCTTCAAACTAACTTTGTCAGCTTTAATTAGATCATCCATACGATATTCTTGCGGGATTTCTCTCATTTTAACTGCATATTCTAATGCCTTACCTTTGCAGCTTAGATTGCCAACTCTTACGCTACTATTCTGACTTACCACTTTTATAACTCCTTTATACATATCGCCACAAAGAGCCTTATTTACTTCGATTTCTCTTTGACAAAATTTTCTTCTCAACTCAAGAGCAGAAATCAAGAATCTTCCCAGATTTTACTTGTTTTTTATTTTGTATGCATACAGCCCAGTAAGGAATATCCATGAGATGTGAGTTTCATGAACCCTAATTTCCGGTAAACATACTTTGTGTATGTAGGCATCTTTTTTAAGAGCAAGAACTAATTCGTCCTGTCGGTCTGAGATTTGTTATCATAATTTGGTTATCAATATAATCTGCAATTTTTTGATAGTTGTCTTAATAATCTGTCTTGGTAATTGATTGTGTCTACATATGTGCTTAATAGATGTACATTCATCTGCAAGCATAGATGTCTTACTAGGAATCAAAATTATGATATAAATGATCTTTCGGTTCATTCACAGATTTGATCCAAAGAAAAGTTCAAGTATGGCCAATATAACATAACCATAAAATAGCGATATATACAATTTTCATCTTAATTTTTCGAAATTAAAGGGTTCTTGTAGCGAATGTAACATAAATAGCATTTTTCTGATATATTTCTGCTTTGATGGATACTTGACAAGACTATGCTGATAGAAATCTATCAAATGATCAAGCAGACATCTTATACCTTCTTCCCTCTCAGATGATGAATAAGTGAGTATCTTGCCATACCAATATTGTATTAATGCATCTTCACCATACTTTTGTTCTAAATCTAGCAGATATGCAAAGTTAGAATGACATTTTCTACACAATCCATGATGTGTGTTTGCATATAGCTTTTCTTCTACATGACCACATTTTGCTTGCATCAACATTTAGTTTAGTGTTCGTTTAATAGTATCAACAGAAAGAATCGGGTGTGCTAGAGGGTATATTATGAGAAAGATCATGGGAATTAAATTAAAGCCATATTACTCCTTACCGAGAGTTTTAGTAACGGTCTTTTCTGCACCTATCGAAACAAACCTTTCATTTAGTTTCTCCGTCAATATATCAGATCTAGAAACTACGCCAATAATTCTGCCATCTAACTCTACAACAGGAATCATTATTATTCCACCTTTGTCCATTAGATCAATTATCTCTTCGATTCTAGTATCTTGTCTTACTACTACAGGATTTAGAGTCATTATATCCTTTGTCTTGAGATCATCTAAATTCTTGCCGTCTCTAATTGCGCGCAGAATATCTATAGCTGTAACTATTCCTATTACTGATCCACTATCATCAATTATAGGTATGCCATTTAATCCTTCTAAAGATAATCTAGTACTAATTTCTATAGCGCTAGCATTATCCTTAGCAGCTACTATATTTACAGACATTGCATCATAAGCATTCATTTCTAATCTAACCTAATCCAATAATTGGTTTATTCAATCATCATATAATAGAGTTTATGACTATTTCATGGAAAAGGCTTATACTAGCCTACGTAACAACAACATAGATCGCATATAAATTAACATATTTCTGAATTATTAAAATGATAGAAATATTTGAGCAAGCCCATTTAATAATAAATACCTAATAATCCGTTAATATGTCGTTCTGCCAAAAGTTTTATGTAATTTAATCATATAATTAACGAAATTCTTATATAACATCTTTCGTACTTAGTTATATTAAGTGGAAACACTCTCAACTTTTGCTATATCAAATAATAATGCGATATTGCTAGTGGATGATGAATTTGATATTATAACAACGATCGAACAGTTGCTAAAGAAGCGAGGTTTTAATGTTTTTGGGTTTACAAGTCCCTTTAAGGCCTTAGAACATTTTCAAGCAAATTCTGGGCAATTTGGTTTAGTGATATCTGACCTCAGAATGCCCGAGATGAACGGATATGAGTTTACAAAAAAAGTTAAGGAAATCAAACCAGAAGTAAAAGTATTCTTTATGACCGCCTTCGAAATTGATAACATTGAGTTTAAGAAGGTTTTACCATTTATCAAGATAGATGAGTTAATACAAAAACCATCATCATTCAAGAACTTGACGAGTATAATAAACAAGTATATAAAGAATGAAACAAAGCAGGAGTCGAAAGGACAAATTATTGATAACCTAGACTTGCCAGATGGATTAAAGGAACTGTTAAACAGTCATGGCTTTACAACTGAGCAATTGTTGAATACGAAATCTACCGATATAGCCGATGCACTTGGCATAGATCAAGATACAGCTCGATTAATTGTTGATGCTGTGAAATAGCATATCAAGTATGACAGACAGGAAGTAACCTTTCTATTGTTCTAAATTCAAGATCTGGCTTTTTATCTGTGGCTTCGATGATGAGAAATTAATGAATAAGTCCTAGTCCGCCTCGACAGATCTATCCTTAGTGGCCTATAGCTAGCTATTGTTAATACTGATAATGTAGATGTTAGTCAATCCTGCATTACTAATTGCAGAATGATAAATTTGTTTTGAGAGGCTATAATTCCTCATTTTCGCCTTCTGGAGACTAGTCTTCAATGCTAGGTCTTTGGTATCCTCTGTTTCTATTGCAACAGGTTTGGCATATTCTTCCCTTGGATTTTGCCTCTTAGTTTCTTCAATTCTTCCGAATATGTATTTGAATATTTCCTTAGATCAAAATGTTTGGTTGAAAGACTTTCGACTAACATTTTGTATGCAGCTAATGTCAAAACACTAGTTTAGGTTTTAGATAATATTAGTACCACATTTTGCAGCCATATGTAGAAATAGAATATTTAAAGCTCGTTATCACAATGCAATATATGTGACAGGTTTCAAGTAATTATTTATGTGCAGTTATCCTTCAACCATTTACGACCGACATTAGACATTTGACAAGTGTATAAGAGTTAACTGCAAAGGAGTACGTGCAAGTACTATGGATAGAGATAATAAGGATATGGTATCTCTAAAGGTATTCGAAGCTTATACAAGAGATGTTGGTCGTGGACTAGCCCGTATTGATTATGACACTATGGATTCTTTAAACGCATCTACTGGTGATGTTATAGAAATTAGAGGCAAACGCAGAACTGTTGCCAAATGTTTACCACTCTATCCATCTGATGAAGGAAAGAAAATAGTACGAATTGATGGTCTTGTAAGGAATAATGCAGGTATAGCCATAGGAGATACTGTAGCAGTAAGGAAAGTCAAGGTTGCTCCAGCTGAAAAAGTTATAGTTGCGCCCTTGGAAGCAATACCTCCCATAGATGAGCGACATCTTGCAGATGCTCTCGAGAGTGTACCCCTAATCGAGATAATGTCATGGTTCCTTACTTTGGCGGTAGACTCGTTTTCCAAGTTATTGGTGTAACTGCTGAACCATCTACAGATACTGCTTTAGTTACTCAAAAAACAATATTCAATATTACTGAGACTTCTAATGCATTTATGGAAGCCGGCCTGCAAGTCGCATACGAAGACATTGGTGGTTTGAAGGAAGAAATCCAGAAAGTCAGAGAGATGATAGAACTTCCATTAAGACATCCTGAAATATTTGAAAAACTAGGGATAGAGGCTCCAAAAGGTGTACTTCTGTACGGCCCCCCTGGAACCGGTAAGACTCTTTTGGCTAAGGCTGTTGCCAGTGAGAGCAATTCTCACTTTATTACTATCTCAGGACCTGAAGTAATGAGTAAATTCTATGGAGAGTCAGAAGCACGTTTAAGAGAAATCTTTAAAGAGGCAAAGGAAAAAGCGCCATCTATAATATTCATTGATAAAATTGATTCTATTGCTCCAAAGCGAGATGAGGTAATGGGTGAAGTTGAAAGAAGAGTAGTTTCGCAATTACTCTCAGTGATGGATGGTCTTGAGGCAAGAGGCAAGGTCATAGTAATAGCAGCCACTAACAGGCCAAATGCAGTAGACCCTGCATTGAGACGTCCTGGTAGGTTTGACAGAGAAATTGAGATTAAGGTTCCTGGTAAGCCTGGTAGATTGGAGATACTGCAGATTCATACGCGTAATATGCCTCTTGGCACAGATGTAGATCAGAATAGAGTAGCAGCAGTAACTCACGGGTTTGTTGGCGCAGATCTTGAATATTTGTGCAAGGAAGCAGCCATGAAGTGCTTGAGAAGATTGCTACCTGAACTCAATTTGGAAGATGAAAAGCTCGCTCCAGAAGTTTTAAATAAACTCATAGTAATGATGAACGATTTTGATAATGCTGTCAAGGAAGTAATGCCATCAGCAATGAGGGAAGTTTATCTGGAATCACCAGATATCCCATGGACTACAATAGGTGGGTTAGAAGAAGTCAAACGCGAATTGCAAGAAGCAGTTGAATGGCCGTTAAGATATCCAAACCTGTACAAGGAATTGAGTCATACAATTCCAAAAGGAATCCTCTTACATGGACCTTCTGGTACTGGTAAGACTATGCTTGCAAAGGCAGTAGCTACCGAATCTGAGGCTAACTTTATTAGCGTAAAAGGACCAGAGTTGATTTCCAAGTGGGTTGGTGAATCTGAAAGAGGTATCAGAGAGATATTCCGAAGAGCAAGACAGGCGTCTCCATGTGTGATATTCTTTGATGAAATAGACTCTATTGCTCCAACTAGGGGTGGAGGTATGGAAGGAGCTATTATACATTCAAGTACAGAAAGAATGGTATCCCAGCTACTTACGGAGATGGATGGCGTACAGAAGGAGATTCATGGGGTTGTTGTCCTAGCTGCGACTAATAGGGTAGATATGATTGATACTGCTTTGCTAAGGCCTGGACGATTTGATAAAATAGTTTATGTGCCAAAACCTGACGTAAACACTATGTGCATACATACATAAACTTTAGTTCAGGAGTACCTATACATTAATTGGTAAGAAGCTCAAATTTCTCTAGAGAGCTTACGAGCTGTTTTAACTCTAGATTCTCTATTCTTGTTTTCACTGGTAGGTACAGATCTCGGTTCTTCTCCCATTTGTCCACTAGTTGCATCATTTAATGCCTGATCACGTTTTAGTGGGTTCTTCTTTTCTACGCTCATGTACTTAATAATGCAATATAGTTTATAGTAATTTGCAATTTGCTAGCCATTAGCTTAGAGTGATATTTATGATTGAAAGACACTTGAAATGGTTGAATGGTTGGATATAGTAATTGGGCAGGAAACATCTACACTGGGAGTATATTAGCATATTAACTTACTGCGCCTACTATAATAAGTCAAAACCTCTGGCATTATAGATCTGTCGTATATATTCAGAAGACAATTGAACCTATAAAAGATTAATTGTAAAACTTATATACTATTCTAATATAGCTGTTCCAATGCATAAACAATTCACGTTTGTGATTACTGCTGCAGTATTGTTGGCGGCATTTGCAACAATGGCTCTGTACACTGTCAATGCAGCACATGCACAGGCACCC
>JAICVW010000568.1 GCA_025935105.1 Nitrososphaeraceae archaeon | reverse complement strand
ATGAAGTTCTCACCCCTAGAACGGCTAGAAATAAATCGGCACCGTAAAGGTTATGAAAAATATAACATAAATATCTGAATTTAGAATTAAAGATAGAAAAACATGTTGCTTGAAGCGAAGTGCCCAGAGTGTTCAAGGAGGGCAGAGATGGATGTTGATACTCAAGAGATAAATTGCAGGTTTTGCGGTTTTCACGCCCTGTATGACGAGTACCTTGAAATCATGAAAGGACGTGCGGAAGTAATGGCTGATGAATTTCAGACTACTTCTGACAAAAAGCCATTTTGACTGACAGTTCTATCATCTCCCATTCTATGATTAGGAGCCCTTTTACTTACTTTACCAATAACTTCCTTTATCTGAACAAGTCAACTCAACTCCGCAATTGTTACATCGAAGATGGCACGGTTGGATGGCAATCATCGTATACCCGCAGCGAGGACATTCAACGCTGTTCATACAATTTCCCCAGAGGTAAGATAAACATAATTTTACGCTCGCCTTTTGGATCGAACTTTACCAAACGTTAATTAAAAGCATTCCTTTTTTCATATAAAATTGGCACAATTTAAGCTTGTAATCTCTGACTCTAAAGGAAAAAGTTTGTCACAGGAGCTTAGAGACAGATCAGCTCAGCCTTTGCTTGGCTCTAAGATAGGAGATATCTTGGATTCTTCGATCATTGGCATGAAACAAGGAAAGATCAAGATAACTGGAGGAAGCGATAAATCAGGTACACCTATGCGCCAGGACATTCACGGAGGAGTAAAAAAGTACGTCTTGCTTTCAAAAGGCGTAGGAATGAGAAATGTTATTGAAGGAACAAGAGTAAGAAAGTTGATTAGAGGCAACATGATAACCGAAGAAATCTTTCAATTGAATTGTAGGCTACTTGATGCTGACCTACAACAAAAGACTCCAGAATCAAAGAATGAGGCAGATGCATCGACTAGCAAAGACAATGAGGCAGACAAAAAAGAAACCACATAACATCTTGTAAGACGAGTCAGATTACGTAACTAAGATCATTACTACCATTCGACGTCTACACACCATCATATTAGATATCAAACAAATTTACCACCATCCACGCTCACCCTCAACATCGCCTTGGTCATGATCCTCCACCTCAATAATCATATTCCGTGACCTTTGTCTACCGATATTAATTCGTTGAAATAAGCCTGATATAATGAGGCCCTCTCAGGTAATTACCCTTATATCTCTCAATAAATTCATCATCAGGGTTGCATTGGAAGGACACTTTACCAGACTGGTACATTAAAGAGTACGGATATCAACCCAATATCAACATCGGCACAGCAGGTCACGTAGACCACGGTAAAACCACGCTAGTTGAAGCAATCACAGGTGTCTGGACTAGTGCTCATAGTGAAGAGTTACGGAGGGGAATCACAATCAAAGTTGGATATGCCGATGCAGCTTTTTACAAGTGCACAGAATGTCCTCCCCCGGTTTGTTACTCGACTAGTCCTAAATGTCCCAACTGCGGGAAAGATAGTGAATTATTACGTGTGGTAAGCTTTGTTGATTCTCCAGGACACGAAAGTCTAATGGCAAATATGTTATCAGGTTCGGCACTTATGGATGGTGCGATTCTAGTCGTAGCTGCAAACGAAAAAGTACCTCAGCCTCAAACCAGGGAACACTTGTTAGCCCTGCAAGTGCTCGGCATACAGCAAATAGTCCTAGTTCAAAATAAGGCGGATTTGACTGATTATAATGCGGCCTCTGAAAATTACGAACAGATAAAGGACTTTGTGAAGGGTAGTGTTGCGCAAGCTGCTCCCATTATTCCTATATCTGCGCAGCATAAACTCAATATCGATAGTTTAATCGAAGCCATAGAAAATAGCATAAAAACTCCACCCAGAAAGAAAGAAGCCAGTGCGGTAATGCATGTACTTCGCTCTTTTGACATAAACAAGCCGGGCATCCCTATAAAGCAAGTAAAAGGCGGGGTGATAGGTGGTGCGTTGGTTCAGGGAGAATTTGCAATTGATGACGAAATCGAGATCAGACCAGGCTTTTTGGATGAGAAGCGTAGTAAATACGAACCAATTAACTCAACTATAGCAACCCTCGGAACAGGTGCGGGGCTTGTCGAAAAGGTGAAACCAGGTGGCTTGGTAGCCATAGGTACCAAGCTGGATCCGACTTTTGTTAAGAGTGATTCATTAATTGGCTCAGTAGTAGGAAAGCCAGATGCGTTACCTGATGATGTTGAGGAGATGTCGGTAGAAGTCCACCTATTTGATACTGCTGTGGGCACACAAGATATGGTTAAAGTAGAACCGATAAGAAGTAAAGAGCCGCTCAGACTCAACGTTGGTACCGCCGCCACGCTTGGAACGGTTAGTAGTGTAAAGGACGGTAAAGTGGAGGTGAAGCTTAGAAAACCCGTTTGTTTGATGCCAGATAGCAGGGTCGCCATCAGCAGAAGAATTACAGACAGATGGAGACTTATTGGTGCAGGTGTGGCGTTATGATAGTATATGATAGCTCAATTTGGATTAAAGTGCGATGTTCTGAATATTTGACATTGACTATTTTCGAATATGATTCATATTAGCACAGCTCCAGCAATTTTCGCAAATTTGTTTGATTCCATGTCCCGTCCCTTTTTTCGCTTAACTTCCATATTATGTTCTGTTTCGGATTCGAGTCGAGTATAAGTTGCATATTTGGAATATGAACTAGTAAGGGAAATTTTATCAAATGAACGTAATATGCGATACT
>JAICVW010000308.1 GCA_025935105.1 Nitrososphaeraceae archaeon | reverse complement strand
TTATAAGAATTTTTTTCCCTTTTAGAGGTATGGATAATCGGGACCAATTTAATTCTCTAAGTATAGATACTAGGGCTTGATTAGGCTCAACTATTTTGGCTTTGCCTTCTGCTAAGGATGGTGCTAAAAATTTTATACCGACGGCCCTTAGCAGGCCGATATTTTTCTTGATAATTTCACTTGTGTACATCGACTCGTGCATGGCTGGAGCAACAAAGATCGGAATCTTTGAACCAAGCGCCACTGCTAGTACGGAGGTAACAGTAGTATCGTCTATTCCATTTGCGAATTTGCCTAATGTGTTTGCAGTGCATGGATAAACAAGGATAAGATCTGATCTGTGCTTATCAGCGAGAAATATGTGCTCTAAATTGCCAGTTAATTTAGTCACAACTTTGTTGCCAGTGGCCCACTGAATAATTTCTGGGGTAATCAGCTTCGATGAGTCTGACATGACCGGGTAAACATCTGCTCCATGTCGAATCAACATCCTGGCCATGTCGATAGCTTTGTAGGCAGCAACACTTCCTGTTATACACAGAACTATTTTCTTTCCTAGGAATTCCTTTCCCTCTTTACCCTTAATGTCCTTCGAGGGATGTGTGTTCCTAATTCGACTCATTTCATTTTGATTCAAAACCATTTTCTTGTAATTTCAAGTATTCATCGGAGTTCATATGGAACGTGTTCTCGTCTTCTGGAAATTTAGCACACTTGACTTCATTCTTGTACTTAGAGATGGCCCTAAAAATATTGCCAGACAGCTTTGCATATCGTTTGACAAATCTAGGGCTGATATCTTCATATAATCCAAGCATGTCATGTAGTACCAGAACTTGGCCGTCGCACCCAGGTCCGGATCCGATTCCGATTACAGCTGATGAAACAATCTGTGATATAATACTGGCTGCCTCGCTTGTTACCATTTCAAGGACAATGCTGAAAACACCGGCTTTGTCCAATGCCTTGGCCCCAGCGATAAGATCTAATGAGGAAGCCATTGTTCTAGCTTGTACCTTATGATGATTCCAAAAAGAAGACGTCTGAGGCTTAAGTCCGAGGTGCCCCATCACAGGAATGCCTGCAGAGACGAGCGCCTTGATTGTATCTACCAATTCTATACCGCCTTCAAGCTTCACTGCATCGCATCCTTTTTTAATAAATTTAATAGCATTATTCATCGCTATTTCTTTGCTAGGCTGATAAGAACCAAAGGGCAAATCACCAACTACCATCGCTCGTTTTGTTCCCATAGCGACACCTTTACAAAACACCAACATGTCATGCATTGAGGTGGGAGTTGTGTTTCTCTGACCAAGCATCACCATTCCTGCACTGTCTCCTACCAATATAATATCAACACCTGCCCTGTCACAAATTAAGGAAGTAGTGTAATCATAGGCAGTAATGGCCACTATTTTTTCTCGTTTTTCTTTGAGAGCTAGTATGTCATTGACACTGTTCTTTTTGATAACCGATTTGGCAAATTCACTTTTTTTTCGGCTCAATTAAGTCATTGCCCCTCTTATTATTTCCAACGACTTTGCAAGTGCTCGTTTGTTATCAAACTTATTAACAATTTTTTGTTTCTCTTTATTAGTAAGATTGTTTATACGTTTGATAGCATAAACCAGGCTAGGTATAGCTCTGGTTATATTATCAACTATGGTTATATCAGCAATCGACGCGGTTCTAGACAATGGATTCAGGTCGATGGCTATTATTTTTTTGCCCATTTTGACTAAAGCCTCGGCCCGATCGCCATCTTCAAGAGGAACAACAACTACATCAGCCACTAAAATACCTCGAGGATCCACTTTTCTTCTCTCGCTGTCCAAATCCGGGAGCCTAGCTGAAGCATTTGGTCCTACACCGAAAACCTTTGTTGCGCCGTATTTGAGGAGCTCTCGCTCTATAGCTTGCTCACGTTTTTTATCTCTATAGAAAAGATTCACTTCCAACGGCGCGTTAGCGTACTTGCTTAGTTCGATGATGTCTGTTGCACTAACTGCGGCTACATTACCATTGACTGAAATTATTGGCTGCTTTGCTAGCAATAGAGTCGCAGCGGCGGCTTGTGTTGCATCGAGGGCGAATGCAGATGTCTTTTCACCAAGCAGATAATCGAATGCTTCTCCTCTACCGTGAGCTATTAACCCTTCTCTAGCAACTAGTCCCCTAGTGAAACCGTTAACGAGCTTCTCGCGAATTATTAGCGATTTTAACCTCGGATGAGTAGCGGGAACTTGTTTGATCATCGATTTAAAGCATTCTGGCTCCAATATTGTCGATTCCGCACGTTATCAGCTGGCCTCGGTATCCACTTAAACGAGTCACCACCTGTTCGGTTTTGTCCTTTGGGACAACTGTGAAAATGGTTCTTCCAAACAATGCAAGGCTAGAAGCGAACCCCCAAGAACTCAAATTGCTCATAATATCCCTGCTTTCGTTATCTATAAGGCCTTTATTAGACACGAATGCATGGGACGTATCTAAGAAATCTTTCAAGTTGGCAATTCCGAGCGGGTTTTTTACACCTTGCTCGCTCCATGGGCATCCAAAATCATTCTTCTTGAGGATAAGCTTCGTGGAGATCGGGCTCATGCATAAAATAATGGCCTTGCACCCTTCTATGTTGGTTTTTGTTATTTTCCCTATTCCTGGAGCACCAGCTACAGTTCGACATTCAAACCCGCCAGCATACTCTGCAATAACGCTTCCTAATCCGGTCCCACAAACCACCTCAGCATAGTGTGCAATTTGGGCCGCCTCCTCCAGACTCAAACCCAGGCTAAAGCATTTGTTAAGGGCATAGGATAGACTTAGTGCAGCTGCGCCGCTAGTACCTAGGCCAAAACCCACCGGTATTTCGATCTCGTGCTTAACCTCCAGATAACAAGGTTTATTCGTAAAGCGTAGATATTGCAATAACACTAGTTCAGATACTTCAGCTTCCGATGTGGGTACATCGTTTATTGAAATTTGGAAGCCACTTACTTGACTGTCAAAAATACTGACTGTCGTGGTAACTCCGCGGTCTATCGAGATTCCTGCGCCTTCGGAGCCCTGCCTCAGAATGGGCTGAAGTCGAGAATTAGATGCTCTCACAATGCCACTAATATGGCCAGGGCTGTAGGCACTGCTGGTCGCAATAAGTCTCAGAGGCGGACAAGTCAATAGTAGTTTATAGGTTGCATAAAATATAAGAATAATGTTTAATTAGTTTATATTAGTATAAACTGCAAAATGAACTACGCACGAAGATTGCAAAAGATCGGCAGTAGTATGCTGGTTTCTCTCCCCAGTGATTGGATTAGGATTAATAAACTGGAAAAGGGAAGCACAGTATTTCTAGAGACGAACGAAGATAATTCAGTGTCTCTATTCGCATCAGAGATAACTGACGCAGAAGTAACAGACGTTAATATCATGTACAACAGGTCATACATAGATGGGGTCATTAATCAGATATATGGTGCATACCTTCTTGGTTATAACGATATCAACATAAGAAGTGAAAATCAGATCAACCAACAACATAGAGAAAAGATAAAGCTCACATTACGTAGGCTTGCCGGACTAGAGATTGTGGATGAAGACAATTCAAAGATTGCTTCCCAGTTTCTTCTAGATGAAAAATCACTTGATGCAGAAAGGATACTCAGGAGGATGAATTCGATAGTTGGGGGAATGTATAGAGATGCTCTAAACAGTTTGACCCAGAATATTGATGGTGCGAGAGATTTGATATTTGGTCGAGATGATGAAGTTGATAGACAGTACTTTCTGCTAGTAAGGTTAATACGCAGTGCTATGGTGGATCAGAAATTAGCCAGAAAGCTCAACCTTAGCAATATCGACATATTGGATTACAGGGTAGCTGCATATCATCTTGAATGTGCAGGTGATTATACTAGTGAATTCGCATCTACCATACACTCTATCTCTCAAAGTAAGATTGCAGACGAGATTGCCCAAGCAGGTGCTTACATTGAAAAAATGCAGATAAAATCTGTAGATGCCTTTACGCGAAAGAATCGATCTGAATCTATTGGAATTATTAAGGCCTATCATGATTTTGGAGCCGTGATGGATTCAATTAAGGAGATGTATGCAAAGCTTGAGTTGGCAAATACGGAATCCGCGATTGCAATCTTAAACTCTATTCATTCCATGCATAAAATTGCAAAGTGCTGGGTCGATGTTGCGGACTTGGTGAAACCAGTTTACTTGACAAGCGTACAACGGGGTTCACGTAAGAGTGCTTAACTGAATTCTGTATGCTCAAGATAACACCTGCGATTTAATCGCTATGTAAGAATAATTAGCTTTTTTTGATGATAGGAGTTGAAAACAAATTCGATGGGCTGTCGGTCCATCAAGACTGCATTTTATAGTCTAGTTCGGTAATTGCATCTTTAAAGAAGATACAAATTTTATTCTATACTAGATAACATTTCTTGGATCCGATTAAAAGTTATCTTTGGAACATATGAGTCATCTTAGGTATTCAAAAAGAAGTTAGAATTCCGCAGAAAAATAATCTCAATTTATTCTTCAGTAGT
>JAICVW010000049.1 GCA_025935105.1 Nitrososphaeraceae archaeon | reverse complement strand
ATCTCTAATCCAGTAAAAGATTTGAATAACAATGGTTTTCTAGAAAGTCGAGCATAAGACATCAATACAGTATCGAGTATGTCCAGATCAATGGAGAATATAGCTTTAAGCTTTCAATTACGCAAGAGGTCCAATGATTTAAATGCAAAGATGCAATAGTCCTTTGTTAATGAAAAATGTCAATATAAAACAACAGTTTAAAAATCAAGTCTTATTCTTTGCTATAGTAGGGATATTATCCATGACAAGCATTGTTATATCACCTATAGGAAAAGCACATGCAATCACATCATCACCAGTAGTACCAAATAGTATTAATGCGACAACCGGTTTAGGAATAGCAGCTAGTCCTTTTTATGAGTCAAATGCTGGTAAGCTGATAGGCCAAAGAGTAGTCAGTACTGCAAATGGGATTACTTCACAGATCGGATACGAATATACTACTACAGAAAATGGAATTATTAAGGGGGTTGGAAATGTTACAATGCTTCAAACATGGACTAATGCAGCCCCAGAGGCTTCTAGATCTCCTAAAATAATTTATGGTGTAGGTCAAGGTGTAATAACTACAGGAGATGGACAGGATATGGCAACTTGGACTGGTTACGGTATTGGAAGGTCTAACGTTAATTGGACAATAACTTTTCACGGTATTAATTTTTTCAATACCAATTCTACGGGAAAACTTGCTTTCCTAAAAAACCTTGAAGGACTAAATGTATCCAAAGTTGACGGTAATAAGCAAACAACAAGGATATATGAGTGGAAGTAATTTAATACAATACTGTTTCCTGTTTTGTAAGGAATTGAGTTTCAAAATGTGCATGAGTAGACATCTTACAACGACTAATGTATGTGCTTCGTATTGCATAGGTATTTTTTGTTGAACAAGCTGCTACCCAATAGTATCTTCACTTTAACCGTTAATGTCATCTCGATAATATGATTGATTGATAATGATGTATTGATCACTTCACATCAAAGTTCAGATAAGGATGTGGGTTGCAGTTTTGAAACTTGAAGTCAAATGTTCTCACTATTATTATGCGAGTTAAGATTATAACGATTAAATTCACCTAATATTATCTTACATGCCTATCAAAAAGAGAAACCTATTGCTTTAGTAACTGCCTGTTGCTTTAGTAACTGGAGCTAACCGAGATCTAGGATTTGAGACTTGTCATCAACTTGCACGTTTGGGTCTTTCTGTTATATTGACCGCACGTGATATAACCAAAGGAAAGGTAGCTTCAAAGCGATTGAGTGATCAAGGATTTGATGTAACTTTTTATCAGCTTGATGTATCAGATCATAACCAAATTAGTCGCATTACAGATCAAGTAGAAAGCCAATTTGGCCGGATAGATGTGCTTGTTAATAATGCAGCAATTCTTTATGATACATGGCAAAACGCAATCGATGCTGACTTTGATACCGTAAACCAAGCTTTTTGAACTAACTTGTTTGCGCCTTGGAGATTAACCCAAAAATGCATATCTATAATGAAGAGAAACAAATATGGACGTATAGTGAACGTGTCAAGTGGTGCCGGTTCGTTACATTATATGACTGGTGATGAACACCCAGCTATAGCATTTCCTAAGCTGCACTAAATTCACTTACGAGGATTCTTGCAGCAGAACTTCGGAATACTAACATTTTGATTAATGCTATTGACACAGGATAGGTAGTTACCGATATGGGAAGCAGTGGGGGAAGCCAAATAGAGCAAGGCGCAAGAGGAATATTCTGGGCTTCAATGGTGTCAGATAATGGCCCAAGTGGGGGATTTTTCTATGATGGCAAGCCAGTTCCTTGGTGAATTTGTATATGTCATTTCCTTAATTGGTGTATTACATATAGGGAATATTAGTCTGGAATCGGAGACTTTGATCCAGTTTTCGTACTGTTTTGGTATAAAAGAACGATGATTAAACTATATTTTTGATGTGTAATGCGTTTTCAATATATCTACTATTGGCTATGAATGACGGACCATGGAAATCTAAAGAATTATAGTAGGATGGAGGAAAACCTGGGAAAGAAAGAATGAACTTTCTATATATTTATTGATTGCCTTGGTGGGCATTCATAACTCACCTCAGCACACCTGTCTCTATCAAGGACGTTGTCTAGACTATCCGTGTTTATGGTGGTGGGAGCTGGTAGAAGTCGAAGAAGGTGTGGTAGAAGTACCGCCCTTTCCTGTTACAGTTCCAGTCAAGCTATCTGCACTTGCGCCACTACTGCTAGTACCATTTGTACCGATACTACCACTTCCACCTACTCCTTTATAATAGCAACTATCTACTTTCTCTATAGTTGGTGGGTCTTTATGTGTTTTAGACACGCAACTATAAAATTTGTTTATTCCTTTGTCAAGGCCTGAATCCCCGGTGCTTACTTTTTCTTGGGATACTCCTCCTTTAGCTGAGACGATTGCTGGACCAAGAAAAAGGCTAGTGGTAAAGAGCGTTAATGTAAGTGTTGCGACAACAAGGAGTCTCTGGTTAGAATACAATATTATTCACGACATCTACCGTTTGTGCCCGCTTATAGGTGTTGAGAATTCAACGTTAGGTCTTCAAATATAGAAGAATCATCTATTGACCTTGGACGTTTTAGATCTCGTAGTAAGCTAGCTAAATCTACCGAAAGCACTACCAATAATATAAGCCTAACGATCATCCCTCGAGAACCGAATAATTCAGCCAATAGTTTGGCTCACTGCTGGCTATCGCTAATAATGACAAGCATATTTGCGCTGCTAGCATTTGTAATTAAACGATTCTCCAATTGCATGACTTACGTAGCCAAATATCATGACCGTTTATCAAACATATGTATCGCAACTAGATCTATTTACCTCTCAATTATCCTACCGGAGTGATTACTGTTGTGGTTGTAACGCACCATCAAGCAGCTCTTATTCTTGAAAGTAATCTAATTAGTAAATCAAAACCCTATTATTGCGCCAGATAATATGTTTGATTTTGTTTCAACCGGTATGTAACATGAAAATAGGGAACCCCGTGTTCCAACGTGACTGTGAGGTAATACTAGCAACACATCCATGCTTATTTGAATCTGCACTAAATTGAGATTGGTTTATTTCCTCTGTTATCCAGCTCAAACGGAGAGCAAAGGGATACTGAGTGAATAATTATATTATTGGATTGATCCCCCTAAGAGCTTATCCGAAAACTAGTTAACATTTGTTGAGTTTTAGACATACTGTGTTTGGACAATAAAGCTAAGTCATACTAACCTATCTTATTGTTGAGGTGATATCTGAACTTACAGGTGTTGAATGCATTTTGCCTGTACATATATTACCTACAGAGCAGCAGGACTTTTCGCATAGGCTCTAAGTAGCGGCACTTAGAAAGTTGTTATTAAGTTAGTCAAAGACTGCGGATAGGCGAGAACTGCTCAACTGCTAAATAGAAATACAACAGCCAACAACACGAGTCTAACTATTATATATGCGTTAGATTCTCCAAAATCAACATGACAAAAGTTGACATTAAATGTACCGAGAACGGACCCAATCTGATAATAGTTGACGGTAACGTTTTTGCTGCCATGTGTAGATGTGGAGCAGCTAGTTCTAAGCCTTATTGTGACGGAGCCCACGCAAAAATAGGATTCAAGGCGGAGGCAAAGGATATAAAAGTTTCAGAGTAGCTACTTGAAGTATAAAAAGACCAATCCAGAGAATTAATTTGAATCACACTGGGCGTTGTAAGAGTATACTTTCATTGTATACGTGCCCTAACAGGTACTATAAATAGCTAGAAGAGCACAAAGCTGCGATATCACAATATTTGGATTTTAGGTTTGGAAAATGGTATGACAACTTTAGCAATGTCACTTAGAGCGCTAAAGCTGGAAACAATCAATTCATTTTAATAGCTGTTACAGAATACCTCGCAACCCAATTTTAATCCGACGACAGGCTCCATGTAGAAATAGTTTCAATTAACGTTTCGGCTTGTGCACTCGTCTTCGTGGCGAATATTTACCATTTTTTTATCTGTCCCAGTCTGAGACTTTGTTAGGTCTAATATTATAATATCCTAATCTTGATTGGGCCCAATTCTCACTATCGTCTTTCCAAAGGTCTCACCATTGAAGAGAGCTATGAACGCATTTGGGGCATTTTCAAGACCTTCAAATATTGTTTCCTTCCACTTTATTTTTCCCTTAGTAACCCATTTGGACATGTCAGTATGGAACTGATTTAGCGTATCGAAATGATCTCTAACGATGAATCCCTGAAGTTTGAGTCGCTTTGTGATAGCTACGAACATATTTGATGGACCAGGCGTAGGAGAAGTCTCATTATACTGGGAAATCATCCCGCAGAGTATAATTCTACTAAATGGTTTCATTTGGTCAAGCGCTGCTTCCAAATGATTTCCACCTACATTGTCAAAGTAAAGATCAATTCCAGCTGTTGTCTTGTCAATCTTTCCTAGTTCTGCAGATATACTATTCTTTAATTCCTTATAGTTAAATGCGTAGTCTACCCCTGCCTCATTAATTAGCCATTTGACCTTATCATTTGACCCAGCGCTTCCTATAACGTAACATCCATTGATTTTTGCAATCTGGCAAGCTATTGAACCTACTGCTCCAGAAGCAGCAGACACAAAAACAGTCTCTGCCTCCTTGAGTTGGCCAATTTTTAACAGACCAACATATGCAGTGAGTCCAGTCATTCCAAATATTCCCAGAAATGATTGAATGGAACCAATATTCGGGTCAATCTTGCTCACGTCACTGCTGATACTACTGCCATCAGATATCCAATATTCGCGCCATCCCCTCGTCCCTAAGACATGATCACCAACAGCAAGCTGATCATTTTTCGATTCCACTACCTTACCGATACATCCACCTTCCAATGCTTTTCCTACTTCAAATGGAGGTACATAGCTTTTGCGTTCTGTCATACGGCCACGCATATAAGGGTCAACTGACATCCAAATGTTCCTAACCAGATATTCACCCTTACTGAGGCCTGGGATCTGAGCTTCTGTAAGCTCGAAATTCTCATGTGTTGGCATTCCAGTAGGCCGTTTTTTTAAACGGATTTCACGACTAACTACCAAGGCTATACTGTACTAACAGTCATTTAAGAAAAGGGTTTATCTTTGTCAATAATCACCTGTAAATAAATGAAGAAATTCTGCTGCATTCCAAATATACGACTTTATCTCAAAGGTTATACTCTGATTGGATAGTGAATGGTTAATAATCTGTTCGGAGGTTTTAACGATTCTCTCTTGTTTTTCCTAGCCTAAATAACCAAAGTAACATTCGCTACTGCGCTTAAATAATGGTTTAACTATTGGGTATTATTTATGCAAGTGGGAATTGATAGCTTTGCAGCATGGGGTGAAGCAAGCCTTTCAAATAACCCATCTGAACGCCTGCGCAATTTGGTCGAGCAAATTGAACTTGCTGATCAAGTTGGATTGGATGTATTTGGAGTAGGCGAACATCATCGTCAGGGGTTCCTTGATTCTGCTCCTGTCGTCATTCTAGGAGCAGCAGCGGGAAGAACGCAACGTATACATCTTACCAGTGCTGTAACGGTACTAAGTGCAGCAGACCCAGTAAGGGTCTTTCAAGAATTCGCAACTGTTGATCTTCTGTCGAAAGGTAGGGCGGAGATGGTCGTGGGCCGGGGATCGTTCATAGAGGCATTTCCACTCTTTGGCCTACGATTGGAGGACTACGATTCTCTTTTCACAGAGAAGCTAGACTTGCTGTTGAAAATTCGTGACAATGAACATGTCCATTGGTCAGGAGAATATCGACCTGCCCTCAATGGACAAGGTGTGTATCCAAGGCCCCTACAGAATCCCTTTCCGATATGGGTAGGAGTTGGTGGGACTCCCCAATCATTCATTCGTGCTGGTATGCTTGGACTCCCTTTGATGGTTGCAATCATAGGTGGCGAAACACACAAGTTCAGACCACTCATTGATCTCTACAAAGAAGCTGGGAGACGAGGCAGCCATTTAACTAATCAATTGAAAGTGGGGGTACATTCAATAGGTTATGTGGCAGAGACAACTAAAGAGGCAGTAGATGACTTCTTCCCAGGCTTTGCCAGAGCCATGACTGAGATTGGGAAGGAACGTGGATGGCCTAGGATGACGTATACGAGCTTTGAAGCTCAGCGTGGTCCCCAAGGAGCCTTGCTCATTGGGGATCCAGATGAGGTCGTTGAGAAGATAGTTAGGCACAGTAAGGCGCTTGGTGGCATTTCTAGGATAACTTTTATGATGAATCCCGGTTCATTATCCCATGATAAGCTTATGCGAGCTACCAAGTTAATAGGTACTCGTGTAGCGCCTGCACTTCGCGAACTTGAAAACTATGGCAAGTAAGGTAGCGGAGTGTAAGAAAGTCTAATACTGTATAATGATTGGCTGCTTTGATATTAAATAGTATGATAACCTCAGGATAAGTAACATCCGATCGGTTCAACAGAAGATATGCCAGTCATTTAGTATGGCAATATCAAACATAATAAAAGCGTTAAGACTAGCCAATTAGTTTTTGGATGGATGAATGAATCATAGCAAAATAGATTTATATCATATTGAAAAGATGTAGGAGAAGTTGGATAGACGTAGAGCAACAAAGAAGAGGGAAAGATAATCACGGATTCACTAAATGTTTTAGGTGTTGGTAGCAGTATGCGAGAAGGCTCCTACGGCACTAGGACTTTAAGAATAGTGTTAAATTCGATAAAAGGATACGAAGCTGAAACCCTTTTGCTAGATTTACGGACAACAAAAATGCCAATTTTTAATCCCGTCTCATCCGATGGTTCTGCTACTGACACAGACATACAAAAAGTAACCGAGTTAGTTAATTGGGCAGATGCATTTATTCTTGCTTCTCCTGATTATCACGGATCAATGTCGGGAACTATGAAGAATTTTTTGGACCATTATTGGGAAGAATTTGCAGGCAAAACCTTTGGTTATATTTGTACATCTCATGAGAAAGGATTGACAGTTATGGATCAAATGAGAACAGCCGTGCGCCAGTGCTATGGTTGGAGTTTGCCCTATGGTATTTCCGTAAATGCTAAAGAAGACTTTGAAGAAGGAGAAATCATTAATGAATTGTTAGATAAACGTCTAAAGATACTTGCTCGTGATTTGGTTACGTACGGAAAACTAATCAGAGGACAATTTCTTCAAGATATATCAAGTAATGTATCAGATACATTTGCCGCACGTTATAGTGATAATTATTCATTCTAAATGTAAATTATTAATAAGTCCTGTTATATTGTTATAGAATTTGTGTACCTGATAATCAATTAAGATTAACTGCTGCAATCAACCAAACCAATCAGATCACAAAGGCTAAAAGAAAGATACGGCTACAGATTATATAGCTATGATAAGGTGTCATATATGTGGTAAAGCCGAGTCATATACACAAATGGTCGACCATATGACATATTCTGTACATCCTAAATGCGAATATAGCTTAATAGACGTATCATACAATGTGAAAGAATTCCAGAATTGCTCTGTATGCAAAGAGAGAAACAAATTATCCAAAGTAGACCTAAGAAGCCATCTAATTGCTAATCATACAAAAGAAGGATTGACAGATTTAATCATAGACATACTATACTAACTGCATGAAATCCTGACACTTCAGAGATAAAATTGTCGTTAGAAAGTTAGATTATAATACCATTTTGCAATTGACATATTCGTTTGACCTTGGTGTGGTAGTTATTATTTTGTCATATCGTATGTACCAGCTTGATTAAGAGAAACGGTAAACCTTAACTGGAATCTAGCTTTATATTATTCGTTTATACTACAATATACCAGAATATATTTAAGAAGTAAGACCAGATGATAGGAGAGTATAGGCTCAATCTCGAAGGAAGAAGAGAACGAGATACCACCTGATATAGTGAGTCTATTCTGGTTTGCCTTGTTCATTCAAGGTGTCAACCATGATTTTTCCCGATTTCGTAGTGACAAATTATTAATTGGGAACAATGATATTGTGCTTGAGAGTGAAAGGGGTTGAACGCAACATTAAATGACTTGGTTGAATCTTTCGAAGACGTCGTCTCGGAAAATATAAAGACTAGATTTCCAGAACTTACAGCGAGAGATAGGTACTACCTTAGTGAGCGCAAAAATGAAAGGTAATATGTACGTGAACATCTGCTAAAAATTGTATTTGAGGAAATTTATTTCCCTTATGTAGGCATTTATCAGCTTAGAAAATTTAGAATAATTCCTGTCATGGAGAAGTTTGTAGACAGTAGTGGTGAGCAAACTGATATCGTACATGAATTAGCAATAGGACATCTTGTAATAGCCATGGGTCAGGAAATACCAATGAAGGATTTGCAAAGCTTTCTTGATCGAAGTATCAATGACATGGTGAAACAATGTCACGAGATAGGGAAGGGTTCTTCGATACCTGAAATTCAGCAATCCATCAATAAGGAGTGGCTGAGCAGTAAATTCGTCAGCGACATATTAGTGCACCATGGTTTGTCTTAATTTATAGTACTGGGAGGCACCAACCAACCGTCGTAGTTTGTTAGTTTGATACGTGTAGGTATGTAGAGAAGATAGGCACAACATGATAGCTTATAGCTAAGCAAATGACGGTCTTACAACCGTGGAGATTGTGGACAACAGAAACCGAGCCAGCTGGTTGTAGTCTGCGATAAATGTGGTGTTGCTTGATATAATTTAAATGCAGTAAATAATCACAACTTGGTCCTTGTGAGGAATAGATCACAGGATAAATGCCATGACCGGTTCTAGGTCATTCCTAACTAATTTGCCAAACGTTTCTAATTTTGGCTACTTCATATGAGACTGATCATCAAAGCAAGGGTTTGCAGACTATCGAAAATATTGAAAGCAGTGAAGGCTCTAGACATCCGGCTGAATCAATAAGTTAAGTATCTTAATTTAGGTTAACAAATACTACATAATCATGATTAGGAGCCGAGCTATAAATAAGCAACTTGATATTTAACTTAGGACAAAAGGTTGTAAAAACCTGGGTTGTGAATGAATGAATGAGTCATCCTAACTAAGAGCCAATCCTAAAATTATTCTCCTGTATATAATATGGAAAACACCATTATTGATATTAAAGGCAGGCTATCTAGAACCAGGAATAAATGGTTTGATAGGCAAGATTCCAGCTACGGTGAGAAATCTTAGGAACTCAGGCGGTAAGAATCATTATATTTATTCTAGCGAAAAGGATTTTGTTTTTGGGTGTGCTTATGGGGTGGATAGCAGCCAGGTGTGAGGCTTTGTTGATAGGTATCAAAATGGGGAAGGATCTTGAAGATAATGAGTATGAGGAACTCAATAAAACCATTGATAAAAAACTACAAATGTTTTGAAAAAAGATTTCCGAGGTAGGGGAATTTGATAGTAACAATTAACCGGGCCGCCTACTCTCCACACCCCTGAAGATTTTCCTCATTAATATTATTGTAGATCAAATAAAACTACCCTAACATTCATTGTAAGAAGGAATATTAGGCATTTGTTCCAAGAATTTTGGAAATGGACTTTCAAGTATTAAGTATACATTTAATAATACTGGCATTAGGAGTCGGTTTACTTACAGCCGGCTTAACTAATTCTTTAGCTTATGGTTTAGTAAAAATTACTTCACCTTCCGAAGGTCAAAGAGTGTCTATTGGAAGCCTTCACGTTTCTGGAATATCTTCAGCAAATGCAACAAATCACTGTATTATTTCAGTTATTGTTAACAATGTAAAACCATACCAACAAGCTACACCAACAGGAAATAAAACGCAGTACGATTACTCAAATTGGACATTTACGATTTCCTCAAAATACACCGGTATTAAGGAAGGAAATAACAGAATAACTGCCAAATATTCTTGTCCAGACAATGCCAATATGACAAAACATTATAGTGTAAATGTAACGGGAGTACCGTATAAAGGACAACCTAAAGCACCTATAGTTATTAATAATACTAGGGCTACAAGTAGTGGTGCTTTCCCGCCTTCCCTACCGAAAGTCAATACAACGATAATAAATGAGTCCAAGCATAGCAATATTCTGAAAGGCTTCAAGTGCTAGTACTGTGTTAGGTGTTAAATGAAGTCAAAGTCTATGTCTAATCTTGAATGACTCGTTTTAGGTATTCATATTTCTTATGAATATATTCCTCATTAAATTCACATAGTAGCAGTAGTGTTCTTAGCGCTGATATTATGGCTTAGATTATACTATGTCCGAAATAGTGGACGAAAAACAGTTGACAAACTAGAGTCAATCAAAGAAGGTGATGTTGGAGATGCTGATGTCCAATGAGTGAATAAAAGCAATAGAAGTAATCATTCTCCTGATCCATTTATGATATTAGTCCAGTGAGAAGAACTTTTCAATCCATTTCTTTGCAATATCAAAATTTGGTTCAGCTTCTACGATAACACTATTGGCATCATATTTAGCATTAATGGCCCTAAGCGTACTGTGGTATAGACTAAACTTCTTTCCTTCTGGCGTGAGGATAATCTTATCAACTATAATAAGGCCTTCTTTAAGAAGCCAT
The DNA here is from genome assembly GCA_025935105.1 of Nitrososphaeraceae archaeon. Lineage (GTDB taxonomy): Archaea > Thermoproteota > Nitrososphaeria > Nitrososphaerales > Nitrososphaeraceae > Nitrosopolaris. Next base: position 191 of record JAICVW010000049.1, on the reverse strand, counting down.
TTTGTCTTTCTAAATGCCGTAGTGCGTGAAATATCAGTGTTCTCAGCTACAATATCGTTAAAGGATTTTGAACGGTTCATAATAGAGTCCATAACTTTAATCATCTCTTCATCAGCCAAAGCGATAAGGAGCGCTTTCTTTATCCTCTGGTTTTTGATGATCATTAATATTCAAACAATATCTACATAACT
>JAICVW010000496.1 GCA_025935105.1 Nitrososphaeraceae archaeon | reverse complement strand
TTACATTAGTGAAAATAATCTTGAACAAATTACCAGTTATGTTGTTATCGGATCATGGCTCATTCTCAATAGTATTCTATTTTTGGCTTGCCATAAGCTGGAAACTGTTCAAATGTCTTAAGAGTAGATCTCTACTGCAACTCGTACATGAAGGGCTGGTTCAGTAGTAGAATATGAAGGTACATTTGTGGTATGATCCAATTCTGAATAATGAAACCATATGCCAAATACTTTGAAATTCATATAAAACAGACCAACCTGAGTTTGGTACTCCCAATATCAACTAACGAGTACTGACTGTTCAGAGTCAATTCGGATAAGGAAAGATGCGGGCAATAGATGGATCCGTTACAAGGATAGTTATGGTCTGCCCGATTATAAACCGATCAAGGTCTGTGAATGGACGAATTTGAACTCGGTAAAATTGTCTTTGTAAAGTATATCATACTATTTCCTGCAATGTTATCCTGCCATACCAGATAAATATCGTCGCCGTCACCAGGCATTGTCTGTGGTAGATCTGAGACCCCGGTATCATTGTTAATATTGATTGGCATATTGAAAGTGGATCCGCTATCTATACTTCGAGTAAAGAAGATCTCTGGGTTTCCAAAGGTAATGTCATTCCAAACAGCATATACGTTATTTTTATAAGTTGAAATGGACGGAGATAATGCTCTTGCGATATTGCTGCTTATGACCATTACTTTACCGAATGTGTTTCCACCATCCATGCTCTTTGTAATGAATATCTCATAGGTACCAATAAAATTGTCTGTCCATACTACATATACACTGTTGTTTCTAGATATGGCTATTGAAGCACTTTGCGAATTTGAAGGATCGTTACTAAGGTTGATTGGTTTGCTAAATGTATCCCCACGATCTATGCTTCTGGTAAAAAATACATCGTAGGTTTGAGTTTGATTAGTGGTATTAGACGGGTCAAAATCTGTGTTATTTTTGTGTGACCATACTACATATACACTGTTGTTATTCCTAGAAAGAGCAATGTTTGGGAAATTCGATGCACCTTTGTTATTATTTTTAGTAAGTATGATAGGCCTACTAAACGTGGCACCACTGCTATCAACGCTCTTGGTAAAAAGTATATTGTAACTTCCCTCAGAATGGTCTGTCCATACTATGTATATACTATTATTTCCATCTGATGCTATCCTTGGAAAATATGAAACCCCTAAATCGTTGCTTAAATTTATGGGCTTGCTAAATGAGTTCCCATCGTTTTCACTTTTTATTAAAAAAATATCAAAATTTCCTGTGGAATTGTCCGCCCATACGACATATACGTTATTGCCGAATGCGCTTATGCTCGGAGTCTCAGAATCTATTTTTAGACCCGAGGTTAAGTTTATCGGGGTACTAAAAGAGTCTCCTCGATTTACGCTCTTTGTAAACATTATTCTGTTGTTACCGCTTCTATAGCTTTCTTCCCATACCGCATACACATTATTATCGGATGCTGCCAATCTTGGGCCTTGCGACGGGGTACCGCTATTGCTTAGACGAATTATATTCGTCCAGTTCCTTATGGCCAATGTACTTAGTGTTGGTGGTGGTGTTGGCGTTGTTGTTATCTTCTTATTATGCTCTTCTTCACCGTTGAGGGGAATTAGATTTGGCATCTTTGTAAGTGTCAGATTAACATTCTGAAGAACTGTTCCATTTCTAAGCAGTTTAAGAACAATAGTATTACCTACTGATTTGTCTGTCTCAATGTAGTCAATGATATCTTCAAAACGGTTGACAGCATGCCCATCAATTGCTAATATGATATCGCCTATGTCCTTGGGGGTAAAAGGTCTAAGCTTAGCTTTGTCTGCTGGACTGCCAGGCTGAATTGATGATACAGCTACTCCTTTGTAATTCGTCTGTAGTCCTGCATCATGGTTCTGGATTGGACCTATGGCGAATCCTGTTACTCCAAGCCAGGGATGATCATATCTACCATATGCTATTAACTGCGGTGTAATTTTCCTTATAATATTGGAGCCTATCGAGTAAGATAGCTTTAATTGATTCGAAGAGGTTATGGCTGTATTTATTCCGATAACTTCTCCATTCATATCAAAAAGGGGCCCTCCAGAATTACCAGGATTAAGTGGTACGTCTGTCACTATAACATCTGGAATTAAAAAACCCGAGTGATTGCTTGGAAGTAGAAGTCCTAAACCACCAATTATTCCTTCAGTCATCAAATTTTGGATACCAAATGGGTTGCCAATAGCAGCTACCTCTTGTCCAACCTGAAGTAGTGAGGAATTTCCTAATTTTAATGGTTTTAGCATTTCATTTGAGGAACTATTATTATGTGCAATTTTTAAAACTGCAAGATCGCTATATGGGTCAGCTCCTATGACACTCGCAGTAAATGTATCACCGTTAGCAAACTTTACATCAATTCTTTTAGCTCCCTCTATAACGTGGTCATTGGTGATGATGTGCCCTTGTAAATCATACACTATTCCGCTACCAAATGTAGGCGTCTGTCCGATGAACCCATTCTCTCCAATAACATGACTGGTTGCATTGAGTTTGCTTGTAATCTGAACCACAGAATCTTCGGCCGCTCTAAATAAGTTAGTAAGTGGTAATACCGGAGGATTTAAGTTAGCGTTTCTTGTTTTGTTTGCATAGTTATTATTATTGTTATCAGCATTAATCGCCTGAGGATGAATTGGTAAAGCACTCTCATTTCCGATAAACAACAAAATTAATACACACAATAGTGATGATATGCACGCTCCGTAGATAATATGGTAATAGCCCATAGTTCTTGAACAAATTGACAGTAAACAACCTATATCATTTTCGTATTTATTGCTAGCCATGCTTAACTCTACAATTATTCTGCCAAATATGCTGCTTTGTTATATTGAACAATTTTAAGAAGAACATGTAGGGTATAAAATGACGGTATACTAGAATAATTCAACATTAACTAAGTAATTCTTTCATCCCACACTTATCTCAAATTAATCATAGGGACTCCACTGAAAATTATACCAAATATGTCCGCGTGTACTAGTAACCAATCGCGCGTTACTGTTCTTAAGAGGATATTACCACTTGTACCAGTTGTGTCAATATACACATACGTGGGAAGAGATAAAAGATAAAGAGACCTAGAGCATCAAATTCACTTATGACAAACTAAGATAAAGAGATCATTCTTTCATTAATGGTTATTGATCCTT
>JAICVW010000193.1 GCA_025935105.1 Nitrososphaeraceae archaeon | reverse complement strand
TGGCTCAAGAGTTTCAGAAGAATCCAGACACGATATGAAAGACTAGCATCACTCTATTTAGGATTCATTCAACTTGGCTGCATAATGATCCTAATGAGACTTTTCAGATGAGTTCATGGTGACAAAGAGGAAATCCCTGCTAGACCACAAGTAATCAAAACTTTAAGGAATACGACAGGTACTTCGCAAGAGCAAGGGAGGAGGTTCATATTCCTACTATTTCCTTCAGAATGGCTAGAGGCAAATCCCAATTATCTAAATTATTTCTCAATTCCTAAAGAGACTGCATTTCCTGAAACAGCTCAGAAACAAACAGAGGCAATAGTTAACTGGAATGGTACTTGCGATGTTCTTTCAAAGATTACTCAACCCCCATTAATCGTGACTGGGACTAAAGATGTAATAGTTCCACCAGCAAATTCAATGATTCTAGTGGAACATATATCTGCAGCATGGCTTGTACAGATAAGAGATGGAGGACATGGATTAATGTACCAGTATCCGGATGAATTCAGTATGATAGTCCTGACGTTCTTACTCCAACAGCAGTAACATTCACTGGCTAACATCAATAGAATCTGAAATAAATGTCATTAATGCTTTGATTGGAATCCATCTATACATACTAATATAGTTTCATAGATTCATTAGGTATTGGATGAAGCTGAAATCTGTCTTTATCTGAATGAATCACATTAACTAAATTTCAAATATCTGATCTCGGGTCGTATATTCATTCTTCCGTTTGTTTTGGATTTACTTGTTACAAACAAATAAAGGATAAACTTCAGTTAACAGTACAAAATCTAATTAAATATTTTGACGCAAAATTTGCAAAGAATATGGCTGGTCGATAAGGGAGAAAGTATTTGATACTAAAATTTAGTGCTGGCAAATACAAGGATATTCATGGAGAATTTTCTAAGGTCCCAATAGATTAAGTCAAAATTGGAGCAATAATAAGAATAAAAAGACCTGTAATCAGTAATGACGTGGTAAATGATCCAACAATAAAACATCCAGATTAGGTAAGGGAAGAGAAGCTGAAGTCCTTTGCAGGTATCCGTTAATCTACAACCGTGATGCCATAGGTGTGTACTGGTTATTATTAATAAGAAACTTCATTTGGTTGATTTCGAAGCTATAGGAATATTCTGCAATCGGATCAAAGAAGCTCAAAAGCTTTTTTTACGCACAAGAATTCCTGTCGGTTAAATCATAAGTATCATTATCAAGACTAAGTGGTAACAACTTGAGACATCAGCGTTTAGACCTTGCATAATAACAAAAGATTGGTACTTTTTTGATGGTCAATCGGACTGAATTCCAGATGGTTTTACTTCGGCAGACACTTGAATGTGAGCTGTAAGACATGACAAATTATCAATCATTGTTTCTCAAGCAGAGATAAGTTCAAGCAATAGCAACTGGGAATCAATTATTTGCCAACACTGCAAGTTCATTCAGACCTGGGTCTATTGAGTACCACTTCGCTCTTTATGCTGTATTACTCAATTCCTATCTCCAACTAATACTTAGGGGATACCTTGTCATATGTGTAATCAGTTTTGTTAATCAATGAACAAAGAGGGAACGGGAATCAGATCTCAAGTGTGCAAGTCATGTATTCATCTAGGTTTGGCTAGTTTTCTCCATTTTTTTACAATCCATGTGTTGTTTCTTTGCTTCTTGTTCCTTGACAGTGTTAATGATATTTGTTATAAACGATATTTGCATAGGATTAAAAATGATCAAATCACACTCGATTACAGTCAAAGATGGCACCACGATTTACTACAAAGACTGGGGATCCGGCCAGCCGATTGTTTTCTCACATGGTTGGCCGCTCTCAGCTGACGATTGGGACGCGCAGATGCTGTTCTTCCTAAAGCATGGCTATCGAGTTATAGCCCACGACCGGCGCGGGCATGGCCGTTCCTCTCAAACCGCTGATGGCCACGACATGGATCATTATGCCGATGACCTGGCGGCACTGACTGCACATCTTGATCTCTGGGACGTCATCCACGTAGGGCACTCCACCGGCGGCGGAGAAGTGGTACACTACTTGGCACGCTATGGAGAAGCTAAGGTGGCAAAAGTGGCAATTCTCAGCGCGGTGCCCCCGCTGATGCTTAAGACGTCGACCAATCCAGGCGGGTTGCCCAAAGAGGTGTTTGACGGCTTACAGGCACAGCTTGCCGCGAACCGATCCCAGTTTTATTACGAAATGGCTGCTGGACCATTCTATGGCTATAACCGGCCTGGCGCGAAACCAGTTCAGGCGGTGATCTGGAACTGGTGGCGTCAGGGTATGATGGGAGGGGCCAAGGCCCACTATGATGGCATCGTCGCCTTTTCCCAAACGGACTTCACCGAAGATCTGAAGAAGATCACCGCCCCAGTTCTAGTGATGCATGGTGATGACGACCAGATCGTGCCTTATGCCGATTCTGCACCGCTCTCCGCAAAACTGCTAAGGCATAGCATATTGAAAACCTATCAAGGCTTTCCGCACGGCATGCCCACGACTGAGGCCAATACGATTAACACGGACCTGCTTGCGTTTTTTAAAGGTACAGCGGGAGCAGCTGCGTAACGATGTGATCGTTTTTCGTCAGACAGAAGTATCCATAAACAATTCTGGTGATTACCTTCTTTGCACTCAAAGAATCTGACCGGAAATTTTATTCTCCAAATGTAATATTCTTGTAGAATGTGCGAGTGATGAAGATGCTATTGCGGCTATATCTGAATGTCTTAACAAGGTATTTGATATGATCTGCTTTCGATACACATTATGAATGCCGATGGTAAAGACACAATGGAGAAATATGTCCCAATTCTTGACGCTTATTACCACATTTAGCTTTAGTCGACTACGACTATATGTGATAAAAAATTGCAAAGTCAAGAAACAAAACAAGACTTCATAATACTTCCGTGAAGATTGGAAGAGGATCTTTCATGCCCTCTCCTGCTGCAGCCTATCATATCGTTCTGAATGCCATGTTTAACCAAAAAAGAAAGTCCAATCAAGTAATCTAGCCAAGATCGTTGATACGGCTATTCGCAAGGCAGGAGGTAATACTATGAGTTTTGGACACTTAGTGATTGTATTTAATCGGAAGGAACAGTTCTTGCAATATAATGAGAGATTACTGGTTGAGGAGAGTCTTTGAGAAGTGTTCGTATCCCATTTTCCATTAATTCCACGTTCTTGGTGACTCGTTCATGCTGGCGCATATGGTCAATCCAAGTATCAGCTATTCTAATCTCGATATAGTGGCCAATATCTGCCGGGTCTTGGAACAATTCCCAATAGGCCATTCCCTCACTCTTCAGAGCACGTCCTAATTCGCGCATATTATGCTCAAACTCATCACATAGTTTGGGGTCGAACCTATACTCAATTGTTATAAGTGTTTGTGCATTGCTTTGTGTGGGTTCAATAGATAGCTGAGTTGGAAGTGACCAATGGTCAGTACTCGCTGGGGTAAAATCTAGCTCACTCACTATAGAAGTGCTATAATATCTTCTAACAATGAAGATGGTTGATACTAAGACTAATGAAGCTATTGACAGTGTGATTGGAATCCCAATCATGCTAGCAGTAATACCCCATAAGACGCTCCCAATTGCCAAGCCACCATTTAGTACAAGCAGATAAACTGCTAACACTCTAGCGCCGATCCATTTCGGTGCAGATTGCATTCCAATGGTATAAAGTCTCGATATAGTGGTAATGTAAGCCACTCCTCCTATAGCCATTATTGTACCAAGAATGCCAAAATCTTGTACATATGCAATCATGAATATTACCGCTGCAAGAACACCAATTGAAATCGTGAAAAGAGATTCTATTGAAAACCTAGGTGCCAATTTTGGCAGTAATGCAATTCCACCTATCACTGCACCGGTGCCAAAGGATCCTAATAACAGACCAAAACCCGTAGAATCCAGTCTTAATTCATGTCTAACCAAGAGTGGTAAAAGAGACAATAAAGCACTACTACATAGTGTAAATAATCCTGCACGAACGATTAATACATGAGCTGCTTGGGAATGACGTATATAGCGTAGCTGAGCCCGGATGGCTACAATTATGTTTTCTGGTGGCTGTGAGCTTTGTTTACGATTACTAGAGTTTCTTGGCACTCGAATTATCACCATAATCATAACTATGAATGAAGCCGAATTAAGAAAGAATACAGCCCAGGGAGCGATTGTAGCTACAATAAAACCACCAATTGTAGGTCCAACTGCGCGACCTATGTTACTTGCTACGGCACTTAGTGTTAGAGCTGCAGGCAGCTCCGACTTTGATACGAGCCCACTCATCATAGGTATGATAGGAGTCCTAATCATTGTTGTACCAGCTCCCAGGGCAAATGTAAACAGCAAAAGTAAAGAAGGGGTTGTAATCCGCTGAAGTGTAATCACCCCTAAAATTGTAGATATTGTAAACATGTATCCACATGCGATGAGAAGGATATCGCGGCGCTCAAAAATATCAGATACAGCTCCTGATGGCAAAGCAAAAAGAAAGATTGGTACAGTACCTGCAGTTACAACTAGGGAAACAAATAAAGGACTTGGAGCTAGTGAAGTCATTAACCATGATGCTCCGACATCATACATTGCTGCACCAATATATGAAAAGAGGGCAGCAGTCCACATTGCTCTATACAATCTACCTCTAAAAGGACTCAAGCCCGATGATGCTGGTTTCGTCTTTTCCCCATCTCCCACCCGCCGCTCTCCTTTTCCAATTTCGACCATGTGAAATAAGTAATGTAGGAAGTTAGTCATACATTTTTCGGAATACGATATCAATTAAGATAAGTTGGCTTAGATCATACCGACGTAATACTGCTCAATGATACGAGTTAATGTCAGCACAACCGCAATACATTGGTGTTGTCTTTAGAGTAACCTGGGTCAAGGTTAACAATAACCTGATGACAAAATCAGTTTATTCCCATTTGTCAATACGAACAGCTGACAACGTTGTCAATAAAAGATAGATTAAGATACGATGGCTAAGAAACTGAAGAATCCTATTGAGATTAAGTGTTACATTTAGTATTAACGGCTTCGGTTCCTCTAGCTTTCAGTTAATCCAACTATGATACATATTTCGGTCTAGTTAGGTATATGGAAATTTATTTAATTCAGTAATTCCCATATACATGCGGTTGTTTAAATACACATTATGGGTGTGTTGTTAACTTGGTCTGATTAAACTGTTAACCTCCATCGGACAAAACGATGAATCTATTCTAGCCCTCTGGAGAGCATAGCCACACCCATAGCACTTACAGAATAGGTGACACTTTCATCTAACCTAAAAGATGGCATCTAGTGTAAACTGACTGATATGACATGCAGGGATTGCAAATGGCTAATGATGGTTGTTCAAAAGTAACTCATCACAACATATCTGATGTCTGAAGAATTTGTAGGATAGGTAAAGATAGCTTGCTTTATGTCTCCAGCTTTGAGTCTCGAATTTATTGCTAGAGCAATATATTAATGGCCTCTTCAGCACGCACCAAAGGCATATGATCGTATGATGGGTGGTAAAGCTAAACTGGTTAACATAAGTTCGTCAACTTTTTTTAAGTCATATTGCCCCGTATGGATGCCCAACTGATTAATACGTAATTATGTTAGTCAGTATAGGTTCAGATGTGTACTTACAACTGGTAATTAGATTAAGATAGAAATAGCTTGTTAGACACAATGGTGTTTGGAAAAATCGCTGGCAGTCATGCAGCGGGATTAGCAAAAGAAATGATAGAGATAGAGAAAACTAGACGACCATAACGGAGTAATAACAACCGCGGATTAGGTGATGGAATACTTGTAATTAAAGATACTGACTATTACATCGGAGATCCAGAAATAGAGGGATCGATAAGTCTGGTCGGTAT
>JAICVW010000182.1 GCA_025935105.1 Nitrososphaeraceae archaeon | reverse complement strand
TTTATTTGGATTTCATTTATCAATAGATAAAGAAGTCTGCCTAGAGATTTTTGTCATCGATGATACTAGTGATTGAAAGGCCAATTGTTGCAGACAATATAAGAAAAATTGTTGTTTGATTCCGGATAGATTATCATGAGCCTTATCAGCATATCCTATTCAAAACTGTTTATAGATGATGATTACCTGATTTTCGGTTTAGTTAGTCAAGTTAATAACTAAGTTAAGTTGGAATAGATTCAATGAACGAATTTGAATGCATGACATTATTTCTCGCAGGCATTCAATCAACCGTAGTAGTCAATCACATTATAACAATATGATATTATTAACATGCAGGTACTGCAAATGAACTAGTAGATTTCGACTTAGATATACTGGATTTAGTGGTCGTAAACCCTTAGACCGGCCAAGCAACCAATCAATTTTTATTTCTTCATTTTTTTAGGTACAGTGCAATGCACGGTACTCCGACTCTTTATCTTGTTTGGTAGAGTTCTTTGTTACTATCATGGTCATAGGAGGTGACAAAAATATGAAAGCGATGGAATGTTCACGTTGTAAGGAAGAGGTAGATACACTTACTCTGAAAGGCTATGTTTACCTTTGTTACAAATGCCTGGCGGAGGGTGTCAAGAGAGTGAGTGAGCAAGTGAGTCAGTAACTATGTCCTAGTACTGGAGGTGACGAAACATGCAACGACGTAATTTCCGCTTCACTTTCCGTCTTTTGCAGTCTAACCGATTAGCATGAGTTAGGCACTTACACTCCCCAGGAGATAGGCACTTATATTCAATTTGAACCGTTTAGTTCTAAAGTACTTACCAACTCTCTTTCTGAATTCAGTGAACGATGGATAGTATGCAAGTACAAGAAGGTCCTGTTTTGAAATGTTCCAGCATTCTTCCAATACCATAAATTCAGGTGATGCGGTTGGTTAGTAACCATACAGGTATCAGGACATCTTCGTCTAGGCTAAACGATAGGTACGGTAGGGCACTTGTTAGCATTAGACCTTCGAAGTTCGGTTGATGAGATCTATGCCAAAAGTAGGTTCCCATTACGATAGGATTAGTAGCCTTAAGCATTAAAGGCCTACAATAGATGATAAAAAACATCTGTTAATATTCAGGAGCTTCTAGGGATTGGCTTTATTGCGTATACAGGATGAATCTCAGTAAGTCCACCTGGAGATTCATTCCATTCTATTTGAAATCTACCGGTTATCATGACGTGTTGATGGGTTGATGGCAGCAAAGAATGAAAATCAGGACCATTATACCCATTACATGCTCCAACATCCATAGGTGCTTTACTGATAATAGGCTCTTGGCATACTACTTCTATATGAATTCCATGTTCACCTGTAGATGTTGCACGAGAAGGGTCAAGGTTCCCGGGGCCAAGCATTCCTTGATAAGGAGGATCAACTGCTATATTAAAACTGATATCACCATCTGCGTTAATCTTTTGTCCGGATATTACTGTACCTGCCAGAGTTACACAAGGTCTTATGTGTGTAAATCGAGCTTCTTTGAGAGGTAAGATAAATTTGTCTATATAAGATGAATCTAAACAGGACTGTTGCTGTGGTTGACTATTGAAGTTATTATTTTTAGGATCACCATTACCACTAGCAGCTATTGCACTAGCTGTATATAGGTTCTTAAATATGGCCTGCTGTTTTTGCAGGCTAGGCGCAGGAAAATCCGATGATCTCTCAGAAGATGGAGAAAGAGATAATGTTGATGGTGGCGATAAAGATGATGAAGTCAATGCGATCGAAGAGTTCATTGAATGAAGAATCTTCTGATTCTTGTCTGGGTGAATGTGATGATCGGAATTAGGTGTGTTGATACTAGTAGTAGCGGCAGCAGTATTACTGTTTGATGTTGTTATTCTTTTATGATGTGATAATGACGAGGTTAGCTCCTTCTTGGCTACAACTGAAATGACGATAGTACTTTTATTATTAGATAGAACACCTAATAGTAACAAGGAGGAGGACGACACTATTAACAACAATATCATAATTGATAAGACAGAAGCGCTAGTAATCAATGGAACATCTATTATATTGATATTGTAGTAGAATATCACATCATTTGAACATATGTCGGAAATTTCGAACCAAATGACTTGTTTAGGATACAGCCAGTTTGAAATTCGCCATTATAGGAAACCTTTTACTCAATGGTAACACTAGCTATACAGCTTCTCACCTACGTACTAGACTTCAAACCTATACTATAATCCCGGCACTGCTCCTATTAAATGGCCTATTAAATAACCTGCGACATAAAATACTATAAAAAAATGAGGTATTATTGATTCTAAAACAAGATTAGTGGGTGTACTGTTATATAATTGAGCGGAGAACGGTTCTAACAGCCTCAATTATAAAATTACAAATCATGATGGTACTTGTTGTTAGCACATTTATTATTGATAGCATACCGATAGCATATGCACGTTCTTCTGTAGGGAGCGATACGATATCATGCAGTAATCAGCATTCAGATTCCTTCAAATGCTCACAAAAGGATTCAACCCCTTTTATTCTTCCTTTCCCCTGAAAAGGTCCTTGGTGACGTAGTCCATACTGTGCTTTCTAGATGAGAATATGTCCGAAGGGGGGTCCAATTTTTAGCTCCTTTTTGGCTGCATATAAGCAGGTCTATTGTCGTCGTTATTTGTCAGTGAAACCGTACCCTCTCTTTATTCGCCCCCTATGGCCAACTTTAACGATCGAATAGAGATCTCCGATCTTCAAGAGGTTAAAGTCGTATTATGATAGTATTTTCTAGGTCACGAAGTTCAACGGAAATCATTGAACACGTTTACGACTTCATAATAGGATAGGATTAAGACTTCTCTATTTTTCTGCGTCACATAATTTCTGCGCGTTAAAGTAGTATTATGATAGAAACTTCGCGCCATTTTTGGCGCGGCGACGCGGCGACTCCTTCCTTTTCGAGTGGAAATTTTAGACAAAAAACGTTTCTAGTGGAGTTGTATCATAGAACATTGTACTCTAAGACGTTTAGTAGGTACAAGTCACAACATTTAATTTTCGAAAATTGCCCTTAATACGTGGGAGATATACATGCAAAAACAAAGTCATCTAGCAAAATTTGTTGGTTTTCTAGAGGACCAGAGCATGATTGATACTAAGGCCATTCAAGCAGACTCCCCAGATGGGTTTACCAACAGACTAAAACTCCAAAAATATGTATTCTTAGCCAAACACTGTTTTGGTCTAGACCTCGGCTATGAGTTTAACCAGTATCGTTATGGCCCATATTCGCCTAGATTGGCAGATGACTACTTCGAACTAGACAAGGACGGGATAAGCCAGAACCATCACTCTAGTTTTCCTGGTGCGTTTAACAAAGACCATTTCCTATCGACTTTACGTGATAAGGATGAAACATGGTTAGAGGTGGCATCCACGTTGGTTGATACATACAAACATTATAGGACAAATGATGATCTGATTGGCGTAGTTGCTAGAATAAAGCCCAGATATACGCGTCAGCAAATTGAAGGGGTATTTACCGACCTAGTACACTATGGCCTCATCAAAGGCTATCAGTAATTTCTAACTCTGTATTACGTTTATACTGGTCCCGCAATTTCTTTTCGTATTTCAGTATTTCGTTATTACGTAGTATCTTCCGATCGGTAGTTACAAAGTACCTTGCATCAGAGTCGTTGATTGCATGGGCTAAAATAAGGGCATCTGTAGGATCCAAGTTACAAACTGATTGCAGATGTTTTATATACCCTATGACTTCGAAGTTGAAAGCCGGCATACATATTTTCGGATCAACTATGGATAAAAGTTCGTGAATGGTTTTCTTCAAACTGCTAAGAATTTCAATCATATCTGGCTCTTTATCTCGTATAATCACACTGACAATTTCACCAATTACAGCCTGTGGAACGACTACTTCGTAAAACTGAATCTTTCTTTTGATATGCCCTTCCTGTCGACGGGCTGGTTTGTCGCTACTAAAACACAACAAGGTGTAACTGTCTAGATATACGCGCCCATTCGACAAAATCTATCGGTCAACTCCTAATATGTAGGGTTAATTAATAGTGTGTACTACGCCGTAATTCTTTCTGCGAATGATTAACAAAAACTATCCTCTATAGTTATTTTATAAATCTTGGACTGTTGGCGACCATTTAAATTTAAATATTAATTGCGAGCTGACCTCTTAGATGGTAGGCCAAGGCCAGTCCGCAACATACATGCTAGTCCGTCTATCCCTATGTTGCGATAGGGCAGACAGTAATACTCCTATTACGTCGCTGCTTAAATACCTGCTTATACATACGTGGAGCTGTTATCCAGAAATGGGTAGTAGCTGGCCGGTAACTCCGCTACTGTCAGCGGCTGTTCTATATTAGAATGAAAGCAGCGATTTGTACCAATTTAAGGCCATAAATTTAGCAGCTGCCTAACAAAAATTATCCTTTGTACTTATTTCCGGAATCAGGAACTATTTGCAGATGCGATCGGTAGTTAGTCGACACCGCCGACATTTACACTGACAAGAAGAAACAGCCCTCTACTAAACTTCAAGAAGAGATAAGAAATTGCGTTTCTAGTCATAGCCAAAGTGGGCCGGTAACAGATTCCTTGTTGTCTGTTGTTTTATTTTTATAACTAAGTGCAAAACTTTCAGTCACACCCTCATAATTCAAGTTAAGCGCAATAAAAGAAGGCTTGACTTACATCAAGAAATTAGGGGCGAACAAAATCTTTCCATTTTGTTATAGAACGAGTAATACCTAGGAAGTATTCTTTCATCTATTCACCCCAAAAATTACTATACTTAAACTCGCCGACTCTGCTGGCGCATCCTTTCAGAAAAAGTGCGAAATATCAATTCTATTAACTAAGCTTCGGCCACCTTGAGCATAGTATTAATCAGCCTATCTTGAGACCAGCGGTCAAAGTAAATCAACTTAGCTATTTGTATACTTTGCAAATTTTCAATATTAGGCATTGGATTAAAATTCACTCCTACAAGAACAAGTTTCATCTTCAAGTCTATCTAAAAGTCATCTTTTTTATTTTTAGGAGCAAGTTTGCATTTGATTGAATCACTTAGAGAATTTACCATTTGCAATAATGTCTACCCGCTCAATATCATTTTCAGTACATACGTTACACCCCAATCCCTCCGACATTTGAACTTTACATGTAAAATAGTAATTGGGATCAGGATGCTCTTGAAATGACCAACTCTTTTCGTAAGATAGCCATCTTATTATCTGATCTTTAACTTCCTCTCTTACCAAGTCTACGGCAACTGCCTTTGTCTTCAGTCCTACTCGCCTAATGTCTATCATATAATCTTAAAGTACAATGGGTGTACGATAGACATTAGTACAATGTGCTAAACTTGTTAATATATATAGTTTAAGGTACAACCTTCTAAATGGTGCATCAATACCGATACTGGGCATAGGACCAGTTTCTATCTCTCTATTCTTATGGGGCCAATAACAAATTTATATTGTCGATTGTTCATAATTTAGAACTTTTCGAATACTGGTAAACATAATATTACAGAGTAGATCTATCTGACACATCCTATCATATATGTCAGAATAAGATACCCTCATTAAGGATACTCAAAGTTTAATCTAAGGGGAAGTATGAATTATCTGATTATCCGAAAAGATGTTATTTATTGATTTAGGATCTTGTTCAATCTTTAGGCTTTCAGGGGTAGAACCAGATATCTTGTTGTAAGTGAATGTATTACTTGATACACCACTCGTTAAAAGTATAGCGTTAGTTAAAGAGTTTGATATAGTATTTCCAGAGAATTTGTTATTTGAAGAACCGGAGTTTACGTTGATCCCGCTTCCACTATTGGAAATACTATTATTGTATATTTGATTCTTATGGGATTGTGAAACAAACACTCCTGATGGTTCATTATAAACTATATTGTCTCTGGCAATTGAATTATACATATTTCTACTAAAATCTATTCCATCACCAGCGTTATTGTGAACCTTATTATTTT
>JAICVW010000696.1 GCA_025935105.1 Nitrososphaeraceae archaeon | reverse complement strand
GGATTCGATGAATTTAGTCAAGAAACCTTCCTAAGAAAACCAATTGAGATAAAGGATTTGGTTCATGGAATAAAAAGATTGTTGGAATCCGAATAGCAAGTCATACTACGATTTATAGATATTTCGTAATCCTCACAGAGGTGTGAGGCAGGTATTCCCCACAGTTGAAAAGGATAGTGAAGATAAAGTAGTTATTTGGTTGATGAGTCGTGTGATTACATAAGGTCTTATCATAATTAGACTAATGATAGTCCTTTTATTTTAGGACGTCTTCTGACGGATTATCTAATATTCAGGTACTAATTGCTTCTCATGAGCGCAGGCTAAAAGAAAACGTAGCTCCCTTCCCATCAGCGTTATTTCCTGCCCATATATTCCCTCCATGAGCTTCAATTATACTTTTTGAGATAAATAATCCCAAACCAGTACCAGTGATAGATTTTGTAGCAAATTTTGAGTACAGACGTGATAAGATCTCTGGATCAAGTCCACTTCCAGTATCCTTTACACTAACAACAACCTCATTACGTTCACTCTTATACGCGCTTATGTTTATGCTGCCTTTATTTGTAAATTTAATAGCATTACTCAAGAGATTTGAGATCACCTGATTTATCCTGCCTTTGTCTGCTTCTACAAAGATATCTTCTTTGATGTTAATTAGTTGCAATGTTAGACTATTATCTTTACTTTCCCTA
Organism: Nitrososphaeraceae archaeon; assembly: GCA_025935105.1. Taxonomy (GTDB): domain Archaea; phylum Thermoproteota; class Nitrososphaeria; order Nitrososphaerales; family Nitrososphaeraceae; genus Nitrosopolaris. Next base: position 1,169 of record JAICVW010000696.1, on the reverse strand, counting down.
ATAATCTGGTTTTTTGAATCAGACGCTGCGTTTAAAAGTAATTCATTTAAATTGAACAATTCCTTTTTTAACACCAACGACTTCCAATTTTTGCTACATCAAGAATATCCTCCGCTAGTCGCTGCAATCTCTTGGCATTTCGAGAAATGATGTTTACCAATTCATACTGCTGAGGCTCGGTTATCTTTTGCCTAAGCATATCAGATAGACTTAGTATTGGTTGTATAGGTGTACGAAGTTCATGGGCCGCTACATTAATGAACTCATTCTGCATTTTACTATGAAGTTTTACTTCTTCATTTGCATGCTCAAGTTGTCTATTGGTTTCCTTAACTTGCATATATAATTCAGTCTGTTGCCACAAACTCTCAAATATTGACAGATAGGACAAGACCGTTGGCTTGCTATTAGAATAAGTTGCAGACCCTGTAGCCTCTAAGAAGTTATCTTTTGAATCATCAATTTTCTCTATTGCTAAGGATTCTTTTCTATCAGCAACCACCATAGTGACAGTGGTAACCGTAGCTCCTGTGATCATCTCGATAGGTCGGATATCGAGTTTGTGTGGTCGTTCGAATACTCCCAATTTACTTATTTTTTGCTCAATATCATCATTAGTTGGAGTTAGAATCCTTACGTTGATATCACGGCCTAGAGCTGCTTCTTTCAGCAATCGTATTATTCCTAGACGCTCCTCACGATAAAATGCATTAATTGTAGGAAGTAATAACAATACTTCTTCTTTAGCCGACGTTACAAGATTAATGAGTAATTCTAGTATCCTTGAAGGAAACTGAACAACTTGTGTAGTCCCTAAAAACTATCCCCTCATTAATTTCTTTAATTCTTTGTGTTGCTGGGATCGCATTTTCCCAATCCGACAAAAAATGTTTCTTAGCAGATTGGACTACAAATTGTTCTGTAGAACCAACCCACAAGTCCTCTCCTTCAGTCTGATCTACATTTTCTGTGGCGTTATGTGTTATGACAGGCTCTATAATCGAGAAATATGCTACCTTATCATCGTAAATTACACATCTCCTTAGAGCTAATATATCCATATGTCTAATCTCTGCGCCTGCTGTTGTAAGATCTTTAACTGCAGCGATAGTTTCTTTTTCTATATTAGTGATTATATATGAACTACCTCCACGGAGGTAGACTTGATC
>JAICVW010000231.1 GCA_025935105.1 Nitrososphaeraceae archaeon | reverse complement strand
AATCCGGTTGGTGCATATTTTGAACAAACGGACGAATGGTTCGAACCCAGATGAGCGCCAACGACTATCGGTAGGAACCGCGAGCTAGATGCAATACTTAAGAGGTTTCTAAAGTGACTCTAGCCAGAAAACCATGTGGTTTGCAGTAATATGCATTACGTTGGACTGACTGGAGCAAGAGCGGGCCAAAATCAGACTCAAACAGTCCCTTGCAGTAGCGTAACCTATAACCCTAAAATGTTCGAGGTCAAATGTTTCCAAATCCTCGAGCTCATTTTCCGATGATATTTCAATTTGACGCTTACAGAATGACAGCAGCAACTTTCTTTTATTATTTTTAACCTTTTATTGAGTTCGCTGTATTAGTGATGATATGATAGTCGAGGTTGCTTGCCAATACTCAAAATTTTCAAATATGATTTGTCATATAAACGAGGAAAGGCCAAGGTTAACAAGACTTTGCCAAAAACAAAAAGAACCATGCATCAAAGATCTGAAGTTAAGCTACTTTACTGGAGGCAGAATATGCGATTATTGTGCTAAACATGGATATTGAGGATATGGACATTCTGTTCTTCTTTCATGGCACTTGCTGGGAGCAATACCGAAAAGATGGCAAGCTCTACCCGATGCCTAGATATGCTTGATATGGATCTCATTAAGCTTTAGTGCTAAACCCATTTCATAAATATTATTTCATTATATAGTATTTGACATAAATCGTCTGTGCCGAGAAGTGTAAGAGTATATGAAGGTCTTTATTTCGATTTCCCAAATGCTACACTTAGCCATGATATTATCAGTTTACTAAGTGGCGGATTCAACGATTGGTCTGAAAACATATCCGTTCCATGGCTGTTACTATCTTGATAGACTCTCAAATGGTTGCCACAATTTATCATATTACAGAGTGTTTGAGGATCGCTGTCTGCAATAAGATCTTTTCCACCTGCAGCAATATAGATTGGATTGCTATATTTTCTGATGGAATCTGAGGTCGTCACACCCATATAATTAAGCCCAGGGCAAATACTTCCTTCTAAATCCTTTGTAATACCTGTTCCGCTAATACTTGTTGCTGCGTCTGATATATCTGTTGGAACATTTTTTGGAGGTTGGAGGATAATAAGGACAATGGCCTTTCGCTTGACGGATCTTAGACCATATCAGGGTTTTTGAGCTGAAACTGTTGGCGGAGCAATTTTAACATCCATGGCATTTTTTGGAATTCCTGTAAGCACTACCCATGCGATAGCAGGCTCTATAATGGGAGTAGGTGCAACCAGAAGACTATCGGCGGTTAGATGGGGAGTTGGAAAACGCATAGTTTACGCCTGGATTATAACTATTCCAGCAAGTGCTGCAATTGCTGGGCTTTTTTTGGTTGTAATAAGAATGATGACTAGCGGTACTTAATTAATTAATTAGCCCAGAATGATCCTGTTTAAAGCCATTTCAGCTAATATTTAATACAATATTCGCAGCATCGTTTCAGCTAGGCATAGAGTAGCGGCTCTTGCCTATCTCGTCGATAAGTAAGTATCTAGGTTCTTTGTCCAGTAGCATGCTTACTACTCCTGCCTTGCTACCGTAAGAGCCATCCACAAACTTTGATTTGTCTGGAATTGCATTCTTTACAGCGAGCAAGAATTGACTTTTACCACATCCTGGCGGTCCGACTGGAATAGTATGCAATGTCTTGTCAGATAATAGTGCCTTGTTGAATTCTTCTTTGAGTAACTCATGACCGACTATACTGGAGAATATATCTTGATTAGATATTGTGGTTTTATGTAGGGGCTTTGCTAGCGATATTGGATGCTCCATCATAGTACATTGGCCGTTACTGCAATTGGGTTCGTCTGCTTCAGGTGGATATTCCTGGATATCGCACATAAAGTCAATGAATTTCTTGATTCGCTTGAACATTAACTCTGTACCTCCGCATGCAAGGTAAAGAGTATTCACAAGATTCAAAGACAATGCTTGAGATTGACCTAAGAGCTGAACAAGAAACTTGCAATAATCAACACTTTGATTCTTCCAGATGTTCACATGTAGACTCAACACCCTTCATATTGCCTTTCCCTTGAAATAATCTAAACAGAACAGAATTCCATCCCACAGTTCGATAACAAGAGATATTCGAAAGTTATTTGCTACTGGATGCACTACCGCTACGTCATACTCTGCCTCTTATTACTTCGCATCATGAAAGATATGCCTAATGTATAACGGCGTCTCGAATGAATGTGACTAACATCATGTCGGAGATTGACACGATAGATATTGCCACCAGTACTTTTACAGATCTGCTATGGACAGCAAAAACAACTACGAGGCGATTCGGCGGCATTGCTCTTTATATTTCTACGAATAGTGGATACATTAGTCGCAGCAGAAAACCAAGGTTAAGATTAAGGCATAAGAATAGGGCTTGCTGTTACCTAGAATGTCAGCCACGGTCATCTGCAATTGCTATAGAGAATGTTTTATCTAGATTTGCTTCACTAGACCAAAACCGCTTAAAGCTTCTATTTGATTTTAAAGTGGACCTTATCAATCCTAAATGAAACGCCTCGACGGTTTAGACCATCATAAGCACTCTGTATTAATCCGTTTTCAACTGCTTTGAGCCTTTCTCCGTCATTTATAATATCAACAGGGATATCAATTTCTATTTTTACTTCTAGTTCTGCCTTCCTTGACCGAACCACTTTCTGTTCAATTCCTTATTATGTTTGAAACATCCTATCAGTCTATCTGTCCTATGGAAATGTCTTATCCGTCCTGTAGAAATGGTGACACAAAATAATAAAATTTAGACAACTTTATTTAGTTAAACTATTTCTATAATATAGAAAATGGCGGATTACATAGGATGGGATGACTACCAGAAACATCGGTCTACAGACGATATACAACATAAAGGAGACCTACTCTCAAGAATTGCCAAGTTAGAGAGTTGGATTGATGAGCACCAACCACACTGAAAATATTGGATTCCGTACGTAGACATTTAGAAGACCTAACCATGACTGGCATTTCTAGATAGTTCCATTCATTTATTTTTCTCTTATTCCTTTCCCAGCTTTCTTTGCAGGTTTTTGTCCTAAAAAACGCATAGTATAGTTTAACAAAATTATACTGTATTCTCTAACCCTCAGCTATGCCTTTTCATAGTCTTACCGCTTTCGCTCTCTAGGATCGTTCCGTTCAGCCTTTCCGTCCTGTTAACCAATCCATACGGTTCATCCTCGTTCTTCGTATTATGGCATTTGATATATAGTTAATTTAAGATGGTGGAATATTCTCCCAATTATCTGGCCTTCTGCCATATACCGGTTCTTGACAGATTATTTTTATATCCCACTTGATTGCATATGATGCGGGATTGTCTCATGTATTCAATAAAGTGCACTCATTGTCCTTGTTTCTGACATGAAAAAATCGGTAGAATTCTTTAGGGATACTCTTGGTATGAAATTAAAGCAGGAATCCCCAGAATCGGTTGAATTCCTAGGCTCTCCGGTCATTGCTTTACATCCTGTAAAAACAAAAAGGAAATCCAGTAAGGAAAGAGGAGGTATATTAGTAGGATTCAATGTAAGTGACCTAGATGCCGTATGTAATGAGTTAGCGAAGAAAAAAGTGAAATTTCACAAGGAACTGGTCGCAGAAACCTTTGGAAAACATGCAATTATAGAAGATCCAGATGGATACTTGATTTCATTAGCAGAAATGAAACCCACAGATGAATTCACCCAGATACCCTATTACCACGGGTTTGTACCAGCCTAACTATAGTAATTGAACGATCTTGAAGCAATATGTCAGTTTTGCTAATCTATTGGTCCTATAATTTGGCATATGCTTACCCACAAAAAACTATACAATGCACAATATTCTCTTATATACAGGCCAATCATGGATATTTCAGTAGATGAGAATCCTGCCCCAGCCGTAGTACAATATACGAATTATACAATTTCTTTGAAGAATATAGGAAGTGTACCTACCACTCATTTAAGATTAACCATGGCTTATCCTAATGCTAAGATTCTTAGTACAGTTATAGAATACGAAGACGAGAATATGATGGTTCGGAATGAAAGTGAGGGAAATTCTGTAGTTGCTTTTTTGCCAAGGTTAGCATCTGCAGCCAGCATTTCCATTAATGTTGAAATTTTAGTTCCCATAAAATACATCTGACCTATCAAATCTGGGAACAGATTTCTAGTAAGTTCGTCGAATTTGATTAATTTATTTTTGTCTATAAGCTGAGAATCGAATCTAGTATAAAGATAGTTGAGAACAAGATGCTAAAATGGATAAATTAGAAGCATACCATTGTATAGCTGCAAAATTACTGGTTTAGGTTTGTATATTAAGTGTCTTCACAGAAAAATAAAGAGCTGACCGACTTAACTAACAGATTTTAGCAGAACATATTTTCAAGGTACCGTGTATTCAGAGCTGATTTACCGATATCATCTTTTTCTTTATTATCATGCCCAATTGTTGTTGTGAGTAGTTCGCCCGATGATGTTCTGATTTGTTGTATTATATCTGCGCCTGAGGTTCCTCTTTTTGCCTTATTCTTTTTTCTTTCCTCTATGTTTGAGAGGACTGTCTTTCCAATGATACGTCACTAACATGCACCAGTTTAAGGAATTACAAATTGACATCCTGCTTCAATATGGCTTATGCGAAATGTTGTTCAATATCTTTAAGAGATTCCTTCTTTCAGCTTTGTATTTCCGAATTAGTTGTAGATTCTCTCTTAAACCTCGCTTGATTTTTTTATCCATAAGTACAGATTTAGCTGTATCTCTCAGCTTGTTGACAACTTTATCTGCATCAGCACTATTTGTTACATTGGGGTTATAAATGACAGACGCTGTTTCTGATCTGAATAAAATTAGAAAGGGGTCATAATCTTTTCTCGTTATTTCTGAATCAATATCACAGTTACTCTCAAAGCATTTCTTCAGGCGTTCTCTAAATATTGGTATAACAATATTATCTGTACTCTGTACATATTCACTTGATACGTGCTTTATTCCATGTGAATCCAATTTAGAACTAATCATTTGGTCGAGTACTTCATCCATATATGGGGATTTTGTCTTGTACTGAAAGCTGTGGATTTTACTCCAGCTTGGTTTTAGTTGTGGGTAATGATGATCTAGAAAATCGATAAATAGGTCTACGTCTACTCAGAGTTTAAATCCTCATCTTCATCGAGTAGTGGCAATTCTAACTCTGATCTGAGAATTTTAAGCAATGGATGTATTACTAATCTTTTAATATCTTGAGAGTGTTGAGATGATGCTTTAGAGTCCATTGCAGCGTGATCTATTAGATTTACAATTATTTCCCTTACATGATTTTTAAGATAAATCTGATCTTTCAGGAGCAGCCTCCCATCAAGCATTGGTGAAACGAGATAGCCCTTT
>JAICVW010000659.1 GCA_025935105.1 Nitrososphaeraceae archaeon | reverse complement strand
TCTTGTTTTAAGTCATCAATGACAACATGGTATTGATATTCTGTTTCGTTAATTCTAGATACACCCTTAAGCCCTTGGATGTGACGTAGATCTACTGCCTTCATAATCTCTTTACAGAAATCAATATTGTCTGTAGTAATTTCTACGATATAACGAATATTTCCTTTCTTCTTATCCTTAAAATCAATGAATCTCTTTCTTATCTCATTATTATTGAATACAAATGAGGGAGTTTTAGAATCTACACAAATATCATATCTACTGATAGATTTATCAATAAACTCTAAAATTGCTTTATTCGTCTCCTTAATGCCAGACAATATCTCGAATGACCCCGAGCCTGCTTTACCTGTCTCAGGGGTGCCCATATAGTCCACGCAATGTCATTTCAAATATAAAGCTTTGAACGTAGTTGGGACCGTCTAGTTTATAGTGGAAGCAACAGGTTTACCAGTCGCGGCGGAATTGACTAATCTGTTATGTTACACTATAACATTATCGTATAATCACATGCGGCCACCAAATGACCGACAAGCATTGTGTGACTGTTACTCCGCCCCAAGTTCATCGGGCCCGTCCACATTATTGTAAAATATAATATTAATTGGGGTTGAAAAGAAGTGCCCGTAAAAATAGAGATTCAGATAGTACCGTAGGTCCAATAAAAATATGAAATTCTCACCTTATGATATCCGATGTTATATTTTGGTCTCTCTGAGACGTTCAGAGAATGTTCAATGATTGTTACAAATATTCGAAGGCAATTAATGCGAAAGGGCGGCCATTTCCAACATAACCGGTAATCATGGTCCTCTTGTTTTCGCAGCATAAATTGATAGAATGGTTAGAAGACACAATCCTTCAAGAATAAACATTGATCTGCTTTTGCAAATTTCGATGAGGAAGTCTGCCAGATAACTCCACCACGCCAGCTCGCCCGTAGGCCACTTCCCGTGGGTCGTCCCCTTCCATGAGCCCACACACCTACAATGTCCCCATCTTTGGTTGTGCAGATTCCATTGAACTCTGCAATCAATGTTCCTCCATGCGGGGTTGCGACGCCTGTATAGATAGACGAATAATCTGCACCAAACAATTTGCCAGTTCCCTGATAGGTGGCTTCCACTTTTCCTTCATGGAGTACCCTTATTCCTGCGAACTTTCCAGTTTCTTCGAATGCTAAATCTCCTAGAGCCATGTGACCGTAGAATCTATGACTGCTATTTATGCTGCTCTATTTCTATGAAACTGTGATTCCATCAAATAGCCGGAGAGGTTGCTGTTATCCGATTCTGCTATGTAAAAATATTCAAATTTCTTTGGTAATATATCGTAATATTAGGTTTATTTTTTCTTGGTGAAGAGTCGTGTGATTACATAAAGTCTTATCATAATTAAGACTAATCATAGCCCTTTTATTTTACATGTTGATATTAGATCTAACTCACCCTTGGCTTCATTTGAAGAAAAAGAAAGGACAGAGGTAGTCTATGGATCTTCAAATGTATTAGATAGAGAAATGCTATTTTTCTCTAATGCAAAACTCAAAGTTAATACGTATATGGACTATTCACGTCCAGCTTTAGCCCTTGAGATTGAATCAATAAAGAAATCATTCATAGATGCTAGGAATAGAGACGTAAGGCTGAGATATATTACTGACATCAACGCTGAGAATATCAGGTACTGCAAAGAACTGATGGAAATTGTAGAAGTTCGACACCTTGATGGAATCAAAGGTAATTTTATGGTAAGCGAGAAAGAATACATTGCACCACTATCATCACTTGATTCAGAAGTATCGTCACAAATTATTTATAGCAATCTACAAGAAATGGTAGCTCAACAGAACTATATCTTTGATACATTATGGAATAAAGCAATACCTGCTATTAACAGAGTTAGAGAGATTGAAGAAGGAATAGAACCCATAGGTACCAGATTATTAGAAGGTCCAGATGAAATAGTTAACCACATGAAGAAAGTCATTGGAAATGCATCCAAAAGACTAATTTGTTCTTCTAGCGGAGGAATGCAGCTAGTATACAACAACTTCTTTGATTTATACAAGAGGATACTTGAAAAATCTAGAAATGGACAAGGAGGGGAGGGAATAAGATGGATCACAACTATAGACAAG
>JAICVW010000578.1 GCA_025935105.1 Nitrososphaeraceae archaeon | reverse complement strand
GAACTTAGTTGAAACATTTCCAATCGCAGGCACTAGGCCGGTTACAAAGAATATTAAGGAAAATGATCGATTAAAACGGGATCTTCAGAGTAATGAAAAAGAGATAGCGGAACACACCATGCTCGTAGACTTGGCACGTAATGACATAGGTAAGGTGAGCAAATTCGGGACTGTCGAGGTCAGACAGTTAATGAAAATAAAAAGCTTCAGTCATGTGCAACATCTTATATCTCACGTGACAGGTACTCTTCACCCCAATCGTGATTCGTTCGATGCTTTCAAAGCAGTTTTTCCTGCGGGAACCGTTTCTGGAGCTCCAAAACCACGCGCAATGCAAATAATTGATGATCTGGAACCTCAGATTCGAGGACCCTATGCAGGAGCTCTCGGCTATTTCTCTGCAAACGGGTCGTGTGATTTTGCAATAGCTATTAGATCGATATTCGTAAATAATGACACCGCTTTTGTACAAGCAGGCGCAGGCATCGTTGCGGATTCTCGCCCACTTAACGAATGGCGGGAGACGAAACAAAAGGCTAACGCCCTTCTTTTGGCGCTCAGATCAAATTCAAACTAAGGGACAAGACACAGCCTCAATTGGAACAATTCAAAGTGAGATTCTCAATCATCGGTCGGTGGTCTGGCATATCGATTTAATTTGTTTGTGTGATATTCCACAGGGAGTGAAGGGTCTTTCTGTCTGCCTGTAAGTATGCCAACGACGATATCATCAGTCTTAATAATGCCCTCGCGTCTAAGAATCCGCACTCCTGCTGGAACAGCACCCGAAGCCAACTCGCAGTCGAAGCCATTTAGACCAACGATAGACATTGCATCTGCCATATCGTTGTCTGAAACATGTGTAACAACACCATTAGTGAAATCAAGAGCCCTTAAGGCTTTGATCAAATTCGCAGGCTTTCCAATCTGGATAGCAGTAGCACGAGTCTTAGGTATCAAGCCATTGCTATCTGTATAATGATAATACCGTTCTATCATTTCCAGATCTGGTCTGCCGTTATTCCAACTAAGAGGCTTGCTTTCAAATTTGCCGTTCACAAGATCATACAATGAGCTCGCACCTTCTGCATTAATTACCGCTATCCTTGGGATTTTCCTTATCCATCCCCATTCAACCAGTTCGATCAAGCATTTACCGCAACTGGAAATATTGCCCAAGGCCCCTCCTGGATATACGATCCAGTCAGGAGGATTCCAATCCAGATGTTCCAATACCCTATAAACAATAGTTTTTTGTCCCTCTAGTCTAAACGGATTGAGTGAGTTTACCGTATACCCTTGGCTCAGCTTCGAATTCGCGAGGGAAGAAGCAAGAGCATCATCGAAGTTTCCATCCACTTGGATAACTTGAGCCCCGAACTGGAACGCTTGACCTAGCTTACCAGGTGCGACTTCGCCTTTAGGAATATACACATCACATTCCATGTTTTCGTTTGCAGCGTACATTGCTGCTGATGCCGAGGTATTACCTGTGGATGCGCAGACTATTTTTTTTACTCCCAACATTTTTGCATGTGTGACTGCAGTAGACATGCCGTTATCCTTGAATGAGCCACTTGGGTTATAACCCTCTGGCTGTAAAAAAAAATTACTGTTTGACATTAATGCGTACTCAGCAACTTTAGTCATATTATACGGCTTAGAAAGCCTACCTTCGGCACCGTCTAAAGAAACGAGGCTTTTTGCACATTCGCTGATGTTGTTTGTATCTATCTCCAAGAAATTAAGCAGGTCTCTGAACCGCCAAACCCCGCTTTCGTTATAGATATTATCTCCGTGATTCCGCCGGGCAAAGAATACCTCAGTCAATCTCTTGGATGGGGTTTCTGAATAAATAACATCGACAAGAAATCCACAAGAGCATCGATAAATATCATTATCTATATCGAAGGACAAGCCGCATGAAGGATTGATACATTTTTTGGTAGAAGTACCTTTCACAGCCAGAATAAATCTGGATCTTATTTAGAGTTTTATGCATCCATGGTGACTCTACATGTTTGCAACATGGAACAATAATTCAAAACATCTGAAATTACCTTCGGCACCTTCTCATTTATTAGATGATTTATCGTACATTTTCAACAGCTGTTGTATTACGCCATCCATGTCATCCTCTTTGACTTCAGGAGAGACACCGTGTTTAAGTAGGTTGTTTACAGTTGTTGAAATTTCAGAACTGACCTCATCAAAGCTATCAACATCTGTGTAGGATTGTTGATAAAGCCGTCTGAGTCTCATAGCATACATTTGAGTTTGATCATTAAGTGTCACCTGATAAGAATTGCTATTTACCTTAATTTTTTCCTTAATCATGTAGATTCTCTCCTCTGCATCGTCTTTAAAAAACTTGCCTACAATCAAGATCAACTCGAATTGCGAAGCGTTTTGTTTTGGGACGTCACATCCCCAAAGTTTATACAACTATCAAGTCATGGTTTAGACTGCTTAACACATTTTATCTAGGTCCTGACCATAATCTGGCCTGCAAACGACTTGAATGTTGGTAATTCCTTTATGAATTGATTTAAAATATCCTTTTTATCAATTGAAGAAGTAATTATGGTTAACTCTCTGCAAGCTTGTTGGTCTTTATAATTTGTCCTACGCCCTTTTATTGAAAACACGAGAAAAAACAGACATAGGTCATAGATCCTTGAAAAAT
>JAICVW010000554.1 GCA_025935105.1 Nitrososphaeraceae archaeon | reverse complement strand
TCCATCGTCTTTACAAAACTCTAGCTTTGGCAGGTGGGAATGAGTATAATCGCTAATTCCGATAATTATCGCTCTCTTTTGTTCACATTGGAGTGTACAAAATAATAATTAAACAATAGCAGACTACAATCAGTTTAATCAGCGGGATCGCTTAGATATCAGAAACCGGTTGTAGTTTGCAACGGCTTGACGTGTGTTGTTGCTGCTTCTATAATATATACATAATAGATAATAAACGGATCAGTTAGAGATTAATCACAGCGAAATAGATAATACTAACTGGGAGTATTTTTTTGTCTTATTATGCAAAGGCTGTAAATATAATAGTGGGAGGAAAAGGTGGAGGAGTTGTTTATAATGATGTGGGAACTGGATTTGGAGCAGTAGCATTATCTACCGCAAATTCACAAAACAAGTCTTTAGGAGTGGATTTATCACAGGATGGTAGTTTTAGAATTGACGGTCAAAGATTGTATAGTTTATCAATACATAACAACTACGCTCTTCATAATATTGTAATTGATATCAAGGGCAAAGGATTTCAATTCTATACCCTACCTTTGGGTAGATGGCAGACAACACGACACTATATTATCAAAGACCTTAATAATAGAAATCAGCCATTTTCGCCATCCAACTAACAGATGAGGAATGCCAGTACTAGCTTCAGGAGGAGGGATATGATCCATATTTCGGAGGTAATTCTACTATGCCTCTTATTGCGCCATCAATCAAGATGGCAGCGCGAAATGTACAGACTGTCATAGTTCCAAATTCAGGACACTGGATTCAGAAGAGTAGCCGCAGTTCTTTGTAAAACAGCTTGACAATTTCTTTGGTGGTAGTCGTAATACTAGTAAATGAGAACTAGTCCACATTTCTGCACTCTCAACTGGCTTTCTCAGCGTGTTCAGATCCATCAACAGCAACTAGTATTGACATCATATCAGTTGTTTGAATCAATTTCTATTATATATAAAATATCTTGATATTTGAATTACTGATCCATAACTGCCTTGTTGAAAGACATGTGCTGTTATTACATCCTCAATCTGTCTATATGATAAATAGAAATATATTCTCGCAAGTGGTTGAACAAAAGAATCAGGATATCCGTATGATGCACCTTCTTTCTTTACCCTAGTTCATCTCATGAAGTCCATTATCCCAATTGTCACTGATATCAAAACAAGTATTATTTCACCACGTCTTACCAACGATCATTATAGATACTCCAGTTAATTAAAACAGATATCGCCATATGGTGTTAAGTTAAGGTAAAACCATATAAACAGAACGGTAAGAAGGCTTCTTTGAGCACATTGGTGTTAATTGCCATATTGAGCATATTCATTGCAGCAGTTAAAATTACTTCGTATAGTTTACTTCATATATTTTATATAGTTTACTTGTCATTTAATTTATTATCAAGACAGGACATTCAGCGATCTCTGAAACTCTTCTTGCCACGCCTCCAAGAAGTTTTAGTTTGCCAGCAACATTTTCCTTTTCTCTCTTTACTTCCCTACTTCCTATAACTAAGTCTACATGTTCATTTTCGGCTACATTAATTATTCCTTCTGCAGGCGCCCCTATTCCTGTGATGAATCTGACATTCATTCCGTTTGCCTTTACTTTTTCCATTTTATACTTTAACATTGTCTCTGCACCTGACTTTAAAATGTTGAGTGCTGCCATTTTGGCGTCTTCGAATGCTGATTTCTCACCAATGAACTTGGCAGCATATGAAGGTATTAATCTCCCGTCTAGAACATATAAAATAATTGTTTCTGATTTGAAAGGCTTAGAAAATTCAATAGCCTTATCTAAAGCTTCGTCTGACATTTTTGAGCCATCATACGGTACTAAGACTTTTGATGTCACTATTGATCACTAATTTTGTAATTATCGCCTGGATATATTCTTACACATAAGTCAACCAACTCCCGATAGAGAATATAGCGAAAAGTAGATTACTGCACAGACAAATCATAATTTATATCTTCCTGCAAACATCAAACCATTAAGACAAATGCATATAGGCTATTTGTGAACATCTTTACATTTCAACTATATGCAATCTACCTTCAATTACCTAAGATAGTTGAACAGTTTAGTGAAAGTGGTGGCCAGTAAAACCAAGTAAAAAGAAAATGATGTAATACGCAAAGGAAAAGTAGTTATTTCTGTGGGCCATTTCCAGGGATAAGAGAAGATAATAGAATAATATGAATTCGGAAATAAAGAGCATAGAAAAAGAAAAAGTTCAGTTAAGAAAAATACTTATTCCAATAGATGGTTCACAATACTCGTTAAAGGCTGCCAAATATGCAGTAAGGATTGCGAAGGATGAGAGCGCGCAACTATTTTGTATTCATTGCATAGTGGGTATACCATATGGATATATCAACCCAGCATCCTCGACAGATCAGTACTATGAGGACATAAAGGATAAAGTTGAGTCCTGGTTTGACGAGGTACGGCTACTTGCAAAAGTTGAAGGTATTATAGAGCTAAAAACAGAGACTTTTATGGATCCTCACCCAGTTATTAATTCTATTCTAGACTATGCCATTAGTAGAGAAATAGATCTAATCGTGATAGGAACAAAGGGAAGAACCGGATTGAAAAGGTTTCTGATGGGAAGTGTAGCAAATGGTGTAGTACAGCATGCACATTGTCCGGTCTTGCTTGTCAGATAGTTGTCATCCTAAATATCTTCTGCTTATTGACTACATAAAATAATACTCCAAGCTTGTAATAACATTCCAAGCAAATTACAATCATACAAAAGCAGAACTTTTGTTTATTGATGATATAGTATATCAAGAATAATATCGCTCCTGCCGGTATAAAAAGCGCATAAACAAGTACTAAATATGGAGAATCT
>JAICVW010000663.1 GCA_025935105.1 Nitrososphaeraceae archaeon | reverse complement strand
GTTCAATTTTTGCTAAGGAATAGTTTCTGTCAAAAATGTCGATATTACAGCGTTTAGAATTGTTTTATGACGCTTTATTCTCTGACATTATTCACTTTTGTCTTTTTATTGGTAATTGTTTCTATCAGCTTTACGAATATTCATGTTCATATTGTGGTTTTGTTCTAAAGCGGATAGGAATTGAGAACGAACCACAGCAGCTGCAAATTTGTACCTCAGAAGAATGTCCCAAGTGTGGGTCTTTAATTGAGAAAACCTTGAAAAGAGAAACGTCTAATACGCCATATACAGAATGCACGATGTAAGGGCAGAGATTCTCTGGGTTTCCAGTAAAAATTGATAGTTCATGTGATGTATGTGAGGTATGTGATGACGACCTTTGCAGTGCAAATCCTTCTCTGGTTTCCAGAACTAGGCCAATACAAGAAGATGGGGAAAGGATCAACAGTACGACAGATTGCACTACTGGAAACTACTAAGGATTATTTTTAATTAATTTGATGGCACTAATTGCAAGGCACCTTCTCAGGAAGACGCGCCTCAGAAGATAGAAGGATAACAGAAGCAAATACAGCTGATGGTCCTGGGATAGACATCAAAAAAGAAAGACAAGATATTAACGCTGCATCGCATACCTCATACATCACATCATATGGACCCAAATACAGGATTTAGAAATATACTTTCAAAAAGAATACACTATAATGACGTTGAATGATGTACAGATTGGGAATAACAGTGGAAGACCCAAGAGCAGAACACATGGAATCTTTGAGAGAAGAAATGGAAATAATGTAAATTGGCTTCTTATTCATGCAAATATGTGGGTTTGGGAGACTCGAACCAACGAACCGCTCAAACTAATTAGTATCATTATGTAAACCCAGAGAGGTTTATTGCCCGGGGTCAATTACAGTACATCTAACATTGGCTGTAGATTCGGTTGAGGAATTAACTAAATTTGAATGGTCAGATCCACTTCGTCGTCTTTTTGATCGATGATTGAAAAAGATAGAGAGCGTTTTAACAAGGCAGTATCAGGTTATGATACATATTTTAAATATTTGTCACTAATTTTGATGAGATTCATAGATGAATTCAACCAATATGATGCTCGTGGACGAGCCATAGATGAGCTATGGCAAGTAGATTCTAACGGAGTTCACAAATGGACTCCAGAAGAAATATGTCTATTTGAAGAGCGGCAAAAATTGTATTACCAGATGACACTTGATTATGAGAGCTTCGTGATATTTGCGGAGGTTCTAATGAATAAGATTGAAAGGATAGCACGATTGCTTATTGGTCGAGAAAACATCCCATCATTCAATTCATTCTCCGATCATAAAAAATATTTTTTGAAGGCTACCTTTCCCTATACTCCAAAGGAAGATTATGCCCAACTGATTAGGGAACAGACTGATTGGTATGATAATTGTCTCAAATCGGCTAGAGACAAACTAATAATTCAGTGACCGATACTGGACCGGAGCCCTACAATCGGCCACAAAAGGAATACAATTTGTAAAAGCAGGTATTCTTGGTGGTTATGACATCAAAGATCAGGAGATCATGATAACCATGAAACGGAAGTACGCTGGAAAATATCCTGAATTGCAGGAAGTCCCAAACAATCTATGGAAAATAATAGAATATTTTATGTCTAGTGACATAAAATTAGAAATGGACAAAAATAAACCCGGATTCGATTCAGACAGGGAGACATTTTATAGGATTGTCCATAAATATGGATCGACGATGCCACCACTACTCTATTTGGTTACCCGTATCCAGAAGTTTCTTAAAGAATTTTCAAAAGTCTTCGACGGGAGTTGTCGGTAACAAGGTTAGTTCGTCATAATATGTTAGAGCGTGAGTAAGGGTTTCTTCCCTGTAGGCAGCCAGAACGTGATCTAACATTTATAGACCAGTAGTAGTAAGCTCTCTTATTTTCCAAGATGACTAATACTGGTACTTCCTTCATTCTAGCAATCAGAAAGATAAGGAACTAAGTTGAGTTGCTCAGGAAGGTAGGTTAGAAGTGAAAATATGACGATGAAATTGTCTTGTCGGAACAACGAATTGATCTTTATTAGTCTGTTCTAACAAGAATGG
>JAICVW010000603.1 GCA_025935105.1 Nitrososphaeraceae archaeon | reverse complement strand
ATATTATACAACGTCATTGATTCTGATAGTAGTTTATCAAAAGTTGGACTGTCAACTTCAATCTTCTTTGGTGGATTCACCCCAGCTTCTTTGAAGGCATGCGCTAAGGTAATCAGTGCATCTGTTAAAACACTATTGACCAGACTGTCAGACATTATTGTTGAGTATACCCCATCAAATTTAACAATTTTATACTCAGTCACTCTAATAAGACCAAGAGTGGTAATACATAAACTACTAGAGAACCTAATTCTGAAAGTGGTTTATCTGTCAGAACCTCAGACAGATTTTAAAAGATATAGCTAGTTCCCACACTGTTCTGTATAAAAGCATCTGGCATACTCCTAGCTATTTCAGTCATGGCCTTCAAACCAGTACAATGACAAGGAATAAGGAATCTAGGTTTCATTTTTTCTAGTTCATCTACTGTTTTAGGAATTATGGGTTCAAAGATTCCACCGCTAAGATGCATTCCACCAATTATCGTGTAAATTCTATCTTCGCCAGTTAATTCCTTTGCATAGTTAATTGTATTTATTATACCCGAATGCCCACAACCTGTAATAACAACTAAACCCTTCTCTTTGATGTTTAAAATCACTGCCTGATCATCTTTAATTAATGGATCACCTTCCATCTTTCCATCTACCTCTGAATAATGACTGGGAAATCCTTTTTCAAACTCATTTACCCTTGGTATTTCTCCCGTTACTAGTACTGTATCTTCTATCCATAAACTTGGAGATTCTCTCTCAACTATGCTATAGCCAGCTTTAGTCAGAACAGATCTATTTGGTTCAGGCAAATTTATTATTCGGCCATCCTGAAACTTTACCATTCTCTTTCTAAATGCATCTTCATGAAAAAGCAGAGGGATATTTTGCTTTATTTTCATTTTATTTCTAATGTTGAGTAGTCCGCCAGCATGGTCTATGTGTCCATGACTTGATATTACGAAATCACATAAAGACAAGTCGAAACCCAAAACATCCGAATTGTGAGCGGCGGCCAAAGGATCAAGACCTGAATCAAATAATAAAATATGTTCAGTTCCATCATTTATTTCCAATTTAAGAGCAACGGAAAAACCATGTTCTGCTATCAAAGGCTGTTCAAACCATCTTTGACTTATGGGTGGACGGGATGCAATTCTAGTGTTTGGTAAAAGTATATCCACATTGTTATCAACCAGACAGGTGACCTTTGCGTTTTCAACATCTTTCAAATGCATGTTTAGTTCTTATACTATGGGCCTAGTAAGGATGTCGAAAATATTATGTTGGATTAGACTCTACATAGATGTGTACGTTTAAGGTAATGGCATTTTATCTTTCTGAAAAGATAATGGTTTCCTATCAGTGTTTTTATGATGTATGAATTGCGCCTATTAGATTATCTTTCATTTGATTCATGTCTTGTTCCGTCTTTCCATGCTCTTTCATTCCATGTTGTGCTGCATCTTTCATCACGTCCTCTCCTGTCTCACCTTTCGCAATATAATCACAATCACATCCAGCATCCCGACAAGACAATGTTTTCATTGCTGGTAATACTATCTCATATCCTTTAAACATTATCCGGGTCTGTTATTATGATCCATTGAGGTCTTGGTATATTGATAGCGCGCAGCATTAAGAAATTCATGTATATTCAAAATTTCCTTGTCAGTGACGCCAACAGATTGCAATTCCATCATTGCATTTACGGCGTAATTTTTGCGCCCCAAAATTTGATTCATCATAAATATTTGCATTGATATGTCGTTCAATTGTTTTTTCGTTCCACCTAATTTTTCATAATCTCGGATATCTTCAATCACACGGTATGCAGCACTTTCCCTTGAGATATTAAGCATTTCAGACTTCTCGCAAACGGCTGTATGAAACGCTAAAAGCTCCTCTATACAAATTCTAAGACATACAATTTGTTCACACATTGGTAATACTTCCTTGTATCGTGCAATCCGGGACTCCGATACTTTGCAGCTATGGCTCAATTGTCTTTCCGTTTGTCTCAGCGATTTTATGCGTGATAATTCGTTGACAATTTTTTGAGGCTCATACCCTATTTGTTTGATTGTCTTGAGTATGGATAAAAGAATACGTGGCTCTTCTAAAGAGAGGCGGTGAATCCTCAATTCCTCTTTTAATTTCTTATGTTCATTTAGTACTTCGATGTCAATATTTTTACCTTTTAAAATCGCGCCAGCTTCTTCAATTTCTTTCTCAAGCCTTTGTTTCTCGTCTTGTTGTCGTTTAATATGATCTCCGAGCGCATCCAGGGGAATTGACTCAGACATTGATATTTGCGCGATTTGATTTGCGACCTCAATGAGCTTTTTGGGTTCAGGGGAATTGGCTACATTGGCAATCAATGTTTCAATTTCGTCCTGATTTGCGCCCAAATTGTTTAGATAATTATTTATTCTAAAAGATGAAGCAAGCGCACCCAAATTGATTCCTTGTTTTTTGCATAAAATCGATAATTCCCTAACCGATTCGTATTCCAAAGCATCGACCCCTTGAATTCATTGATTATGCTGCTTACAGTACCGGCGCCGATTT
>JAICVW010000579.1 GCA_025935105.1 Nitrososphaeraceae archaeon | reverse complement strand
GATGATATTTTGGATAACCTGAAATTTGACAAATATTTTGGTATGCTATTAATGCAACATGCTTTCAATCGACATACTATCATCTATCAAAGATAATCAATAACACAATAATGCAATTCCATTTAAAATTAATCTTACTCTCTGATACAAGAGAGCGATTTAACATGAGTTAAAAAAAGCCAGGAATTCATTCATTCATTCTTGTAGCAGTTCTTAACTATTTATATACATAAGATTCGTAGTTTGATTATAGCTCAAGTCAGACATTGGTACCACATTAAAGCCATTATCATGAAGGTATTTCATCTCTGCAGCAAACAAGTTAATGTCAGTGCTAGAAGGATTTAGGCTATTATCAATAATATGATAAGCTACGACTGGAATTGCATCTACCATTCCTTTTTTGTTGTTAAAGGTTATTCCGCTATTTACCTCCTGAACAAACTTTTGGAAGATCAGCTGATCATTGTGTTGATATCCTCTATCTAATGCGTTGTGATTCCATTCTCTAACAGAATATGTATTTGCATAGTTTAACTTACCTTGGTCATCATAGGTTCTACAGTTAGTTTGTTTACTATTAGGATAGCCATCACAATGTAAAAACATCAGACTAGCAGATCCATCGTCTGCAAATTTATAATATTTTGACATCGCATTTATTACAGTTGCATTATTCCATACATCTCCATATTTTGCTGCAAACCAATTAGGTGACTTAATTCCATGACTTTCTAAACACTGTTTAGAACCGCCTATCTGATAAGCCAGAGCACTGGAAGATATATTGTTCAGATCTATGGGAGTCATACCCTTAGATTCGATGTCCTGCCCATCTTGTTGTAGCGCTAATATTTGATCCCAGTTCAGATGATATCGTGGATCTCGATCATTAGCATAACTGCATGTAATGAAAAAGCTTGCTTTAAATCGATACTGATCTAGAATTGGTTTAGCTATGGTAAATTGGCTCTTTTTCGTATCTCCAAATGTAAGAATTACAATCTTATCTGTACTGTTAGAAGTAGCAGTTTTGGACACAAGTAAGTGATTGATGGAAGTAGAGGCAGGCGAATTAGTAATGGAGTGATGTGAGGAAGAATGTCTACTGCTTTTAGAAACTGGAGCAGAACCAAATGATTTTTTATGATGAACGGATGAGATGGATTTACTTAAGGCAATATTTGCAGTATTACTTACTACAATAATCATAATCAACATACTGAAGATAAAAATAACAGGAAAATTCTGAAATCTCTTATTTTTCAATAGATCGGTATCAGTAATTTTAGACTCAGGCGTGTCGTATTAACGTATCACTCTAGGGAGTAAGAGTCTTCTGCTATAAAACATCTGACTATCTACTAGTATAAAGTTTCTACACGCTCAAAATTAGGCTATTATAGAAGTTAAGTTTGGTCCGCCTACCCTCACCACAAGGTAGACAGACACCAGCCATCACTGTGCTCCCTTCAGGGGAGTAATTATGTTCCTTACCAATATTAAGGATTCGGTTTCAGATTGTAGGCTAATTTTCCTCTTTATCTGACTAGGACTAAATTGTTTTTCTCTGTTTTGTAGAACCATCTCCCACGATGGAAGAAATCAAAACAGCTAAGACCAATAATTGTGCATATATCTAGGAAGAAATAACTAGACTGTAAAGAAATATTCTAATTAACTGCTCTTTGAATTTGAACACAGACACCTCATAGTAAGGTCTGGATCAGTACTGGAAGGAATTAGCCGTCCTTTTTGGCTTAGTGGTGGTGTGACACAGAGCCTGAACCTGAGCCAGAACTAGAAGTAGAACTGCTGCTACCTGCACCACTGCCTGAATTGCTGTGGGTATAATAAGGACCAGTGTGGTATTCCTTGTCATAACATACAGTGACATCGTCAATAGTGAGCTTCCCATATTTGTTAGCCACATCAGTCATGCAGTTGAAGAATCGTTTTATTGCAAAAGCTGGTGTTACAATTGTGCTAGTCGCAATCAATGCCAAGCCTGTTAATATGGCAATTACAGTTAGTGCTGTATGCCTTTTAGCGATCATCGAATCTAATAATATAAGGATATTTATAGGAAGTTTAAATCATCCTACTATAAAAATAATCTTGGCCTTTATTCACAACATGATACCCATATCTAAGATGAATATGATTTGTAGAGGATATCTCTTATGAGAACATACAAACTTTGTAATCAAGCGGACATTATCTGTCAGTCTTACCAGCTTTTTCGGTTTCAGGAAGTTTATTAATAGCGAATAATAGTCGTACTGTTTCTTATCATGAAAAGTTTTCTATTTTAGATTCCATAGGACGGCAGCATAAGGGCAGGGTTCAGGTGCGAAATGATCTTTTGAGTTTTTGTTCAAAACAATATCAGAACGAAGAAAATGAACTTGTATTATTTGATTGCGCACCGGCTGTTTCAATTGTTTTACACAGACTCAGGATTTGATTTTCTGTTATTCCGTAAAACTGTAATCTCATCAATGCATTCATGGCAGAATTTTGGCGCGCCAAAAAAAGATTCACCATTTGTATATTCATAATTGTATCGTTCAATTGTTTTTTCGTTCCACCTAATTTTTCATAATCTCGGATATCTTCAATCACACGGTATGCAGCACTTTCCCTTGAGATATTAAGCATTTCAGACTTCTCGCAAAC
The DNA here is from genome assembly GCA_025935105.1 of Nitrososphaeraceae archaeon. Classification (GTDB taxonomy): domain Archaea; phylum Thermoproteota; class Nitrososphaeria; order Nitrososphaerales; family Nitrososphaeraceae; genus Nitrosopolaris. Next base: position 4 of record JAICVW010000579.1, on the reverse strand, counting down.
GGCT
>JAICVW010000513.1 GCA_025935105.1 Nitrososphaeraceae archaeon | reverse complement strand
AGTGATAAGCAAACTTCCCGGATTCTTTTTTTGACTTGAATCCAGCTAAGGATTTTAACTCGGAATACGTGAGCGGACCCTTGGAATTTAGAATGCGAAGTATATCAATTCTATTGGGACTAGCCATAACCGAAAAAATCATCCTGACTCGCTTAGAGGCGGATTCCAACACTCCATTTCTTGTTGGTTCTGGCTGTACTAGGTATTTATCATGACTCACCTGTTCCATTGCACCCGATAGTATGACTAACTAATTAAAACTACTTTGTAAATTATAGTTTACTAATGATATAGGGGTGTGTAATCATGGAGAGGCAGATGCCTAGCCTTCTATCATTATTTGGTTCATATCAGGTTCCTCTTTCTCTTGCAAATGGCCTTCCATTTTTCTGTGTTTGATCGTCTGTGGTACTTCTGGGAGTTTAGCTCTTGCTTCGCTCTCTAAAACTCCTTCAATTTCGTTCAGAATTGAAAGTGCATCTTTATCAACCGGAACCGAAAATTTGGATCCAGGATCGATCTTCACGTCAGAATTATGCAATACATCAGAAGTCACCGTTTTCATTTCTGAGAAGATGCTTGTTGCAGCTGGCATTATCTTTGATACATCCCGTTGAATATCCCGAATCATCGCGACAGTGGGCTCTATAGTTTCCATAACCATAGCAAATTCATTAAGAGTACTGAATCGAATAAGCATTACCTCTAGTGCTAGACATGCGTTTTGTGTTGTCCTTTGGACATTCCGAATGTTTAACAATTCTCCGGCAAGAGCCCTGGCCCTAGAGTTATTCCCAGATTTAATATTGGCTGCTATTTGATTTTTAAAGTTTCTATCTATTTTTGAAAATCTATCATAAAGCACCCGCAATTGCCCAAGTTGGTTATTTACTATGGATGTCGCCCTTTCCATGTCACTTCTGAGTTCTTGCTGATGCTGGTCCATGTCTGACTTTTTTAGATTATCCAAAAAATGTTAAAATGGAGCGTTAAACTCTCTAAACAAATAGCTGTCAAAAAGCTAATCTACCAACCCGTTAGTAACCTCAGTCACAGTAATTTGTACTAGTATCGAACTAACATAGCATACATTACAGAAGCCATGCTGCTATAAGAAAAAGATCGTGATTGTATCTATTCAGATCTTTTTTAGCACCAAACCGTGTTTTTGATCATAATCTGTTACTCTAACGTTTGATCCGAGGGGCAAATCTGAAGAAGATGCTATTTCTGGCAGAAAGCCGGAAACCTTGAAATTTGTGCCATCAACTAGAAAAACGACCCACGCATAAGATCCAGCATCATCGAATCCCTCGGGTGCCACAGCCTGTATTGTATAAGTAATAACTCTGCCTCTTCCTTCTAACTCGATACTCTGAAAATTCCGACTAAAACAGTTTTCACAATAGCAGACGGTTATAAGCATCAAATGCCCGCAAACGATACACTTATTCGAAAGTATTTTTTGTTTTCGCGCTGAAGCTATAAACTTTTCGCGAGGGCTAGAATCATTCACTTCTATTTTCGACAAATTCACCTAATTTACCCTCTTAAAGATATGAACGGCAGAGCTTGCTCCTGTTGCTCCAAAGTTGTGTGTTAGTGCTAACTCTGCATCCCTGATTGTTCTTCCATCTGCCTTCCCAGTAAACTGTTCAAATACTTCTACAACCTGGCCAATGCCCGTAGCACCTATTGGGTGGCCCTTCGATTTCAACCCACCTGATGGGTTAATGGGTATTTCTCCTTTTCTAGATGTAACGCCCTCTCTGATGGCACTGGCTCCTTCTCCTTTTTTAAAGAAGCCTAAATCTTCTATGTCTATAATTTCTGCTATTGTAAAGCAATCATGCACTTCGGCAAAATCTATGTCCTTTGGTGTAACACCAGCCATCTTGTATGCTTGATTCGCCGCAGCAACGCTGCTTGGAATAGTTGTAATGTCATCACGACCCTGCACTGCCGCAGGCGATGCACCTCTTCCTGATCCAACTACCTCCACAAAAGGTCTTCCACTCTTCTTGGCAAAATCACCACTGCAAAGTATAACCGCAGAGGCTCCATCAGAGAAAGGACAACAGTCATACAACTTTAAGGGAGATGCTACAACAGGGGATTGTAATACGTCCTCAACAGTGATTGTTTTTCTGACATGAGATTTAGGGTTGAGCACCCCATTCTCATGATTTTTAACAGCAACTCGAGCCAAGTCTTCTTCAGTAGCTTTGTATCTTGCCATGTAAGCCCTAGCTATTGATGCAAATAATCCCGGAAAAGAAGCACCGTTCCCGCCCTCATAAAAGAAATCAGAACAGTATGAAAACAACGTTGTACTTTGAATTGTTCCAGTGTGAGTTATCTTCTCTACTCCAGTCGCTAAAACACAATCATAGAAACCAGCTGCTACATTTGCAAAAGCCTCCCTAAACATAATCGAACCTGAGCCACATGCTGACTCTATTGTTAGACCTGGTACCTCTGGTATACCAAGATTGCTCATTATAACGGGAGCCATGTGAACCTGTCTGTCTGATACTCCAAAAACATTTGAGATGTATCCTGCTTCGATATCCTTGGGCTTGATGCCTGCGGATTCGATAGCGTCAGTGGAGGCATTCAGTGCAATTTCAATAATATCTTCGTTCAGTCTGCCATATCTGGTACTTCCAGCACCAAGAACAAACACCTTATTAGGCATTCACCTCAAACTGTCTGCTCGAGTTATAAAAAGGTTAAAGAAGGCTATAATTCAAATACTACGAGTCACAATACTAAAAGAACCTCGAAGTTAAAGCTTAATTTTACTTAACCTAATTTCACAGATTAGAACTTCAGTTTGTCCTTATGGACTCGCGTAAACGCATCAATGTGTTTCCCATATAAATCCGTTCTTCGGTTCTTTAGCAAGGGGAGTGACTTTCTTACCTTATGTACCCTGGATAAATCGATTTCAACTATATCCATCCCTTCTCTATCTCCCATATCTAATATTGGTGTGCCAAACGGGTCTACAACCATGCTTCGTCCTGAAAAGGTATTGCCTACCTGATTTGGTGCTACTATATAAAGACCATTCTCAATGGACCTAGCCTTTACTAAAGTCGTCCAATGATCTTCCT
>JAICVW010000656.1 GCA_025935105.1 Nitrososphaeraceae archaeon | reverse complement strand
GCTAACTAATTCATTAACAACCTATCCTCGTACAATACCAGCCTCACTAGAAGGATTACATAATACACAAGGAGTTACAGCACAGCCGCAACCTCCAAGCTCTTACATTTCTATGATCCTTGGTTATGGCTTATTTTCTTATTTGGTATACGGCTTTATCCTTGGAGGAATATTGGCCTGGACAAGTTCGATATATAGATTTAACATGGGTAAGGCTGCTGAGCTTGAGAAATATCGATAGGTAGTAGTATGAATTGGCAGTCTGTTAAGGGATTATTGATAAGTTGACTCGAAATAAACTTGATTATCACAATAGTAATAGCAATAAAAAGATTCGCGAGTGTTTCCTTATTGGAACCTTTAGTGTTCTCATATTTGTTCTAGTCCAGCCAGCTATTCTAGAATTCACGGAGCAGGATTTGGCATACCATATGACTATTGAACATACTTTATTCTTTGTAGTAGGAGTCATGTCGGTTCTAGTGGCAGAGACAATCCTAAAACTTTTTACATCATATAGCAATCTTCACAGGAATAGAAATACAACATTTTACACTATAGTCTCGATATGGACCAAACTGCTGCGTAAGATCTTTACTATCAACAATTACGGTTACATTTGGATTATAATTGCAGTTGGTCTTTTAAGTTTCTGGCACATACCCGCAATATTTGATTATGCAGAATTGAACCCGCCAGTTCATATAGCGCAGCATATCTCGTTCATAGTTGTTGGTGCAATGGGTTTTCTTGCTGTTCGCTCGTTAGGAGAATCCTTTACGCTTTTGGCGTTATTCGGCCTGAACGGAGTAATGGGCTTTGCCGGCCTAATGTTTAGCCTTGTAGATAAGCCAATATATCTAGTGTACTCGGTTAGTAGTCATAATAATGCAGGTACGTTTATGCTAGTTACGTGTATCCTCCTTCTTCTAGTCATTCTGCCTGCTTACCTAATACGTAGGACGTTTTTTCATATGCGTGTAAGACACAGTTCTCTTTCGATATCCCGCTCTAACATGTCATCTGAAGCTGAGAAATAGCTTGTCAGGAGAGATGTAGACCAGCTGATTGTATCTTTTTAATAATAAGACGATCAAAAAAAATAAAAGGCTTAGATAAAATATAATTAATCTATTGTTCGCTTAAAATCAGCGGCTTGTTAATTCTTCCATTCTTCATCATGTGGCAACAGGTTCAATAGTTGCGGCTAGTGCTACTACTACCTCTATCCATATCATTTGCAATATCTCTTGATGTCTGTGCATACGTCCTTGCAGTGCTTGCTCCGAGTCTTGAATATTCTCTTGAATCATGCTTTCTACGCTCAACATACGTCCTGAAAGCTTCCATATTTGCAATCATTGCGTTATTTGCAATCCTTGTAGTGGTTATTAGATTATCGGCAAAATTGCTTACAGCTCTTGCATATACTTCAGTTGCCCTTCGTGGAGAAGCCCAACTGTTCCAAATATCGAAGTAGTTCTCAAGGTGAGGAGCCCATGCTGACTGAAACGAGTTTATGATATCCTTTTGAGAGTCTAAGTAGCTATCTGCGATCTCTTGTGCTGCTCTGAGATGTTGTTCTTGGTAGTCATTGATTGCCTGTGTATTACGTGGAACCTCCCTTCTTGCTTCTTCTATGCCTCTTTTAATATTGTCCTTAGTTTCGTCTAACACTCTATTAACAGAATATTGTTGATCTGATATTGATGGTTGTCCTGATCCTGTTCTTGTTTCTACAAATTTGTCATCCTCAGATACTCTTGTTGTGGTTTTTTCGCTTTCTTTTTTTGTCGACACTAATTCTCTTTGGTTTCCAAAATATATAACACTGTTAATAAATCGGTTCCAGATGGTCAGGATATGGTAATGATGCATTACAGTTGTTTAAATTACGTTACACTTATTAAAGCATAGGGGACTTGATGACTGTTTATCAGCGCATTAAAATTAAATTTTATGTTTATTCAATTCTTATTACTTATTAGGTTGAAGAGTAATTGGGTACAATGCTGTATAAATTGTTTACAACTTTTATACATTACTGCTACGCTAATGCAGGATAAATTATTTCCTTTAAATTAAGTTCAGGCAAATTACTGCTAATGAGTTTTCAACGGGTAAGTCAGGTTTTACAATTACGT
>JAICVW010000619.1 GCA_025935105.1 Nitrososphaeraceae archaeon | reverse complement strand
AGAAAGACAAGGTGCTGACGTAAAAAGATAGAAGAATTAAAAGAAATAAACAATCTCTTAGAAATAGCGACAAGGACAAGAATTCATAGAAAGGATTGGCGAACTATCTGATCATGAATATACAGCAAATGTTAGTGGTATTCTACGTCACACCGAGCAGGTTATTAATCAGCCAACCAGCATCTTTGGCTCGTGGCTGATCAAGCATTGATACCAGGTCCTTCAATCGTTCAGGGAGCTGCAACGCGACCTATCTGTTAAGATTATGATACCAAGGAGTACTTACATGCTAGAACAATACAAGCAAACCAAATCGCTTCTCGGCGACAAAGTCGAACTGAGACTACTTGCTGACGAAGATGTTAAAGTCGCCATCGCTATGAACGAGAAGATAGCTGGGATCAGAAAGGAAAGATGGATTGTAACTCTGGATTCACAAGTGATGATATCAATTTTCATAAATGGTGCTCCGATATTTTCACTTTTTATTGGGACAGAGCAAAAAAACCAATAAAACTGTTATGACGACTATGGGGAGGGATTAACGATACCTAGTTTCCATGAAATCAGCAGAGGAGATAAGAACTGTTTTGACCATAGGACTTAACTCGTAGGTATGACCAGTCTACCTCTATAAATAAGTCGATAAAACATATTTAATATTACCAATGGTTAAAAAGACCGAAACAAAAGTTAAGAAACCGGTAGAGGCCGTTAATAAGAAATAAAGTGGTTGGCATGGAGTATGGTGGATCATACTCCAACGGTATCATCCTACGTGCTTATCTGGATGCTCAGTCCTTTAATTCACATATCGTATTTGGGTAAATCATATTGTTAGTTAATTCCTCTCTAGGTTGGCGCTACCGGTAGGTTGAGAGAGCCATTTTATAGTATTGCTCATGGTTGATTAAGCGGAATGGAAACGCAGGAAGAACATATGTATTTTTTTGTCTGGCGAATACCGAAAAAGAACCATGAAGCAATAATGCAGATCTGCAAATAAGCTCGCAAAATGCACGGGAAGTACGGCGAGCTCCTTGAGTTTTTCGAACTTGGCAGTACCGAGACCTTAGAGGGTTCCAATAGCCTCGCCAAAACTGTCTCATCTAGTCAAGACTAGGAAGTTTGGTTAGAACTAGTTTTCTTCAGAGACCGCAAGCACCATGATGCAGTAGTCGCAAACATGCTAAAAGATAAATGTGCCGTCCAAACATTCAAGCAGTTCATGGATCTCATTAGTCCTGGATCCTGCATAGAATGGAGGTTCAACCGCCTCATAGTCTAAATCCAGTATAGAACACACCAAGTTTAGACTTCGACTTCATTCAAATTCTACGTTGTCTGTAAATCGATACTCACACGACTTGTATTCCATGGTTGTTGTGTATTAGCCAGGGATTATCAAATTCAAACAACATCAAAAGTACGAATTACTAGGCATGTACATGTTCGGGAGCCATAATTATTTTTTGGTATTTATCATTTGGCGTTGACAAGCTAGGCGCATTTATGGAATTTTTACTTTTCATAGTAATAGCATTTCATGGTCGTTGTTTTCCTTTTTTGTTCAATCATTTTCAAGGTTTATCGCTGGTTTGAAAAGGCTCTTAATATTGGCATATCTTTGTTTTTGATCGACATAATTGCTATCTGGATTATTTATTTTCCTGCCAAAGCCTTTCCAACAATTCGTTAATCTTTTCTGTTGTTCAAAAATCAGGATTTGGAAAAGACTCTTTGAAGTTAAGTTTGTTCTATTTCCAGCTTTTTACCTTCATCTGCAGATAACAATAATTTACTCATTCTCAGCTTCTCTGGAAGATATCAAATTGAAATGCCTGAGATGCCTGGAGGGATAACTGAATTACATCCAGTATATGAAGTAAAGATTCTTCCCTGATCTTTATTTCTTACTGATTCACATCAATAACATTATTACAGTTTGTTGCAGAACTGAAAAGCTACTTAATAATGCCTTTACATCCTTCACTCCTTCACAATAACTCGGATTTGGATGGAGGAGTAGAGAATATACCCATACCAAGCAAACACTTTGACAAGGTAGTAGCAAGCGCCTCGCTTCATCATTTTCTAAATCAGGACAAAGGATTGGAGGAAATGAAGAGAGCATTAAAACCGAATGGTAAGATGATTATATTAGAGATTGCTCCAAATACAGGGAGGGGAAAGCGGCTGAAGATATGTGAAAGTATACTTCATACTGGAGCCAAGTTCTATGAACCACTTCAATTGAGAAAAAAGGTTGAAGATCGTGGTCTTATGGTACTGTCTATCAAACCGACTAGTATAGTATATTTTCTGACTGCATTAAAAGGAGCATAATAAGACGGATGTCTTGCTGCACTGGTTTATAGGAATCATCTATTCAGCATTAATCGTAGGAATCTTCCACCGGAAAAAATGTTCAAACTGGTTGTCTAACGTTTAGGT
>JAICVW010000397.1 GCA_025935105.1 Nitrososphaeraceae archaeon | reverse complement strand
GCGTGGAAAGATTCTTTATTTGGATGGCTCAAGAGTTTCAGAAGAATCCAGACACGATATGAAAGACTAGCATCACTCTATTTAGGATTCATTCAACTTGGCTGCATAATGATCCTAATGAGACTTTTCAGATGAGTTCTCTACGTTAGTAGCAAATGCAAATACAAGTTCCTCTAGTATTAGATGATACTGAAGTGATTCTCAAATAGAAAGCATCAGCTGGAACATTAAGTTCAGGTGTTATATCAAAAATGAGGCCATTTGGGTAATCGTTATAGTATAGCCTTGAAAAAAATATGATATTAGGTTACAAAAATTACTAAATAGGAAATTTCATTTCTTGTGAGTAAAAACCCCTCTCATAAATAGCACCTATAACATCGAGAGCTGATGAAGTGGCACACAAGAGGTGGCTTCCATCTACCAATAATATCAAATTTACACATTCCCCTAGTTATGCCGCCTCGGTGAATGAAGTTATATTGTTTTTGTCGCTCTTAGTTCTCTTTGTGATGGATTTTATAGCCATAGTTCCAAGAAGGATAAATATGGCTAAAAGGACGATAGTTCCGCCAGGCGCAAGATTCGCTATATATGAAATTACAATTCCTACTAATACAGATGAGACAGCAATTATAATCGAAATAATCGCTGTTTTCTTGAATCCTTTTCCAAACATCATGGCTGTAATGTTTGGAATTACAATTAATGATGAAATTAGCAGAACGCCTACTAAGCGAAGCGATGCAATTACAGCTAAGCTGGCAAGAGCAATAAACAGATAGTTAAATTTTGATACATTTATTCCACTAACCCTTGCCTGATCTTCACTAAACGTAATGTACACAAATTGGCTATAGAACTTGATTACTATAAGAAGAACTGCAATGCTTAACAATAGGATCATTATTTGATCTTGCATACTTATCAGGAGAATACTTCCAAACAGAAAGCTCTCCAAGTCAAGAGAAAAGCCTCCTGACAAGCCTATTAGAATAATTCCAACTGCGAGCCCAGATGACAACATTATCGCAATAGCTGCATCAGATGGAATTCTTGTGGATTGCCTTAATTTAGTAATTCCTAGAGAAGCAAGAACTGAGAATATTAGAGCAGTCCATATCGGATAAATGCTCGTAAAAAGTCCGGCTGCTAATCCACCAAAAGCCACGTGGGAAAGTGCATCTCCAAACAATGATTGCCTTCTTAATACAAGAAATAGTCCTACTACTGAACACGTTGCTGCTACAACTACGCCTGATAATAGTGCACGTTGCATAAAACTGTATTGAAGAATCTCAAGAACCATGCTTTAACCTTATACTACCTTTTCGTATCATATTGGCGTGGTGTGACGTGACGTGTGCATAAACGTATCCTTGTCTGTATGTTGAATTGAATCTGGATTCTTGTTTTGATCTAAGTGTGAATGCATATGTAATTGCATACTCGATTCTGAATACATTCGGATCAATTCATCGTTTGCAAAAAATTCGCTTGTTTCGCCATGAAAAAACATATTTCTATTAAGACACATTACCTTACTAGCTATTTTATGGACTGCGTTTAGATCATGTGATGCCCATATGATAGAAAGGTTGTTTTCTTGATTTAGCTTCTTTATCAATGAATAGAATTTATTTTGCGTTTTTAGATCAACACCAGTTGTTGGTTCATCCAGAATTAACAACCTAGGCTCATGTATTAGAGCCTTTGCAATGAGTACTCGCTGCTGCTGACCCCCAGAAAGTTCACCTATTCTCCTATGGTTCTGACCTGATAGATCAACCATTTCCAAAGCATGAGCTAATTTATCTTTTGAAAGATTCTTTTTTCCAATTAGTCCTAGTGATACAATTTCTTGCACTGTAGCGGGAAACCCTTGCTCGATTGATTTTTGCTGAGGAATATACCCTATGCTTTGAAGAACAAGACTATTATTTTTTCTAATATCTTGACCGAATATTTGGATTTCTCCTCTGTAATTCTTCAATAATCCAAGCATGCAGCTAAAAAGAGTAGTCTTTCCAGCACCGTTTGGGCCAATAACTCCTAATAAATCTCCCTCATTGATACTAAATGAAATATCATTTAATACATTCAAAGCAGATGAGTTAGTGCTGACTTGATAGGTATAGCTTAGGTTTGTGACAGATACCACAGACATCATTATGTATTGCACTGTAGTCCTACCTTAAGTGTAGCTAGGTCCTGATACATTATATCTAAATATCCAATACCCGCTCGCTTCTGTCGCACTTACGCCTTCTATAGGACTCAGCACCACTACCTTTGCTCCTCGAATCTACTCTGCTGTGGATCGCTTGGTCCTTTAATCTCTGGATCGCCTGGATTTGTGAGTAGGTTTATTCCCTTGCTCGCAGCAACTTCATTTTGTGGAGTAAGCTCATGTATCCATAGCTCTTCCATCGAAGCTCCGTTATATACCAATAGATTCGCTGAATTTGCTTTTTGTATTTCCTGTATCGTACAATCAAAGTCGTAGGGTTCTGCACCTATAGATATAAGAACAGAGGCATCTATTTTGTTTCCTCCTATTGCTTTCACAAATTCATAAATTGGAAAGAACGATGCAACCACACTAATTTTAGATTGAGTAGTAGACTGTTGACCAACACTGGTTATTCTAGCTGTGTAGTACTTTGAACTGGACTTTGGGTTATTAGAAATGCAAGTATTACTCGGAGCTAGTGGTAATTTGCTGAGAGTAGATCTGATAAGTACTTTCAAAGGTTTTATACTCTTTGATAATACTACTATGCGTAATAGAGTGACAATCAATAAAACTCTCTTAGCATTCAAATTTGTTTCACAACACTGATCGAGTCGATGGTTATTAACATATAAACTTTTGTTACTAATTATTGCCACGGATTTGTAATATGGTTATTAACAACATTATTTATTTCATGTTCTAAATAATGGAGGTCATCTTGATACGCTACTCCTTTAAAGATAATTTTCAAAATTTTCTAGCTTTAGGCTGTCTATCCCTAGCTTACCTCATTGCCAGACTTCGCCTAAACGTATTTTAATTGATTTTTAAATCTGCGAATAAAAAGCTAAAAATAAAGATAGATTCTAAATTATTGCAGATTTTATATTATTGCATTTACCCTTTCCAATATCTGCTCGTTTTCAATCGGTTTTTGAACAAAATGTCTTTGACCTTCTTTAGGAAAGACTTCCATTTTAAAAGCATTATACTCTTGTAAGTCAGTTAAGGCGGTTAGAAAAAGGACCTTGACATTAAGATCTATTTGCTTCATTTGTGCATATAATTGAAAACCATTCATTACAGGCATTTTGATATCCAGAATAAGAAGGTCATATAAGCTACTTTTGAAATTTTCAAGAGCTAAGATAGGATCAACGAATGTAGTAACCTTGAATCCATTTCCTTCTAAAACCTCCTTTAATGTTACACAAATATCAGGTTCATCATCTACCATCATAATTTTCTTATTTTTAGTAATATCCCTTTCCACAATTAATCCCCCTATATCTTACGTCAACAGAGTTTAAGTACTGATCGTTGTCACTAAAACAGTTCTTTTAGACCTAACCATAGGGTTATCAAGGCCGATAAACCTTTTTTATAGTATTTTGTTTAATAATGTGTGGTACTGCGTATTGCAGACTTGTTCTAAATTGGACCTCTTGCGTAATTGAAAGCTTAAAGCTATATTCTCCATTGATCTGGACATACTCGATACTGTATTGATGTCTTATGCTCGACTTTCTAGAAAACCATTGTTATTCAAATCTTTTACTGGATTAGAGATTGCAG
>JAICVW010000404.1 GCA_025935105.1 Nitrososphaeraceae archaeon | reverse complement strand
TAGTCCCTTTTAATGCTGGAAATCTTAATCCTTTAATCAGATTTATACTGCTATCAAGAAAATTTTCATCAGTTATGGCCCTCTCCATCGCACGATTCAAAGACTCTGAATCGTAAGTTGGCTTATGTATGGCTGCCCTAATGCTATCCTTGGAGATATCTTTATTCATTGTATCTCAGTGTGCACTATCTTTGATAATAGTTTAAAGCATAGCATCTACGCTACTGGGAGCTTTAGGCCAACAGGTCTTCAATTCAGCCCTGACGGAAAGACATTGTATGTTGCAGGTGTGGGACTCAATGAAGTAAGAACTATTACTCCTAGCGACGCAGTATTGCCATTTCCACTTGGACTACCCTACGCTTTTGAATATACAGGAGTGATATGGAAGATTACACATAATGGATGAAATAAGGAAGGAAGGAAGAAAAATCTATTCTAAGCTGGCTCACGGGAGGGAGACCGTAAGCCAACCCCGCATCTATGGGTCTTCATTTGAGATAGCCAAGAGAATAGGGATATCTCACGCAAATAGCAAGAAAATAATCGAAAAAGGAACTGAAGAGCAAAACAACCTGTTAACCATATCTAAAATGGATGTAGTCTCATTTTCTTTCCTTCCTTCCTTCCTCATTTATTCATGGTAATCCAAATACCACTATCGATCCGTATAATTCCTTTGGATGATTGGATTTTACTTGTAGGAACAAAGAGCATTCCATCAACTAGCATCAATCTATCTTTTGATACAGGACATACCTTTGAGCATTATTTACGACATCATTTATTTTTCGCATGGGATTGGAGGAAGACAGCAGCTACTGACATAATAAATATTGTACAAGGCCTGTGGATTTAGTTGGCTTATTGATGATGTTGCTTGATTTGCTTTCAACAATCTACCTTGTAGAAATTCCCTATCACTATGAAAGTAAACAGATGGGGTAATTCCATTGTCTAGGTATTACATCCATATCTAGAAGTCGGACAGTATCTATTCCACGCTGCGAAATACCCTTAAATTTCATAAAATGAGAATTAATATAAGTGCTCCAATAATTAAAAGTGAAATCCTTTGATTACGACAAGTATCTGGGGTAATAGATTCATAATAGCTGCAATAATTCAAGGTGCAATAATCACAGGTCTTACATTACTAATTGTTGCGATTCAGCTACTATTCTCTTCTACAATTAATATTATTCAGTTCCTTTCCTTATCTTTTGAAGGCCCAGCTAAATGGTTCTTCCTGGGTTATATCTTCTATATGATATTAGTTGTTGCAATAGCGGTAACAGCTGTATTTTATAACCATCTGGAGATCAATATGACAAAAAGAATTAGAGGATTTAGGACTGTACTTGCTTGGATTCATCTGATTGGAATGAATGTAGGTGGTACTACTATAACACTAACTATGATATTTGCAGGGTTAATTGGTTCCGGAATATTCAGCTTAATTACTAGTGGAGGTAGTGCTTCTGCAGTAGCAAAATTAACACCAAATAATGCAATTATGGTACAGTTCATTCCGCCAATTGCCACGTTTACGGGCCTACTTAGCGTGGGAGTCATTGCAGGTGGTATAACTTACATAGCTACATATTTACAAAAAACAGATCCTAACTAAGGTAGGAGACTTTCAAATAGATGAGATATTGGTTACATCATATTCTGAGGCATCCGTGCTTTGGAAAGCTAGCGAAAAAATGACAAAGTCAAATTAATGAATTTAATCGTCAGTAGGTACTAAGGTTGCCATTATTTCATATTGAATGACTATATACTAAATGAGAAGGTAATGAGCATGTACACCTAACGCAAGAGTCATGTACACTATTCTGTGGTCGTTTTTGTAAACTCCAGATGATTGATAAGAGTAATTATTTTTATAATAATCACTTTAGCTTACTGTATCCCAGTGTGGTGTTTGGGACGTACTCCTCTTAGATGTAGTGACAGGGAACATGGCTATGATTTAGTCAAATCAGCAGTAGCCTAAAGAAAAAGTTGGACATAAGCAATCAGAAGGACTGAAAAAAGGTTTGTCATACACGTAATAAAAAAGAAGAGAGTGGATAATCTGATTATTCGAAAATAGAACCAAAGGAAAATTAGATATGTTACTGCAAGATTATTTTACACTGATATCTTATCACGTCTTTCAAAAGCTTCTCGTGCAACATTGATTGCTCCTTTTCTTAACAACATAGCTCTATAAACAACCTGTTTTGACATTTCTGTCGCCAAGGCCCTAGGACTTTCTTGTCTCACAACAGCTTCAGTAAGTATGTTTCTTACAGCCTTTACTATCTTATATTTTATAAGCTCAAAAGCTTCTTTTTCTGTTCTTCCTTGATATTCGATAAATGATCCTATCACTCCTCCTGCATTCGCAATAAAATCGGGAATAATCCAAACTCCAGCCTTGTGCAAATATTCACAGGCGCTTGGTACGGTGGGAAGATTTGCTGCTTCAACAACCATTTTTATATTGTGATCCAATAACTTCGACACTGTTTTGTCAGTTATGACATCGCCTATAGCAGCTGGGATGAATATGTCTGAGTCAACCTCAAATATTTCCTCCTTGTTACAAACATCATAACCCTTGAGGTCTGAAAAACTTATTTTTCCTTTCATATCTTTCATCAACCTTGGAACATTCAGACCATCTTTATTATGAATAAATCCAGATGCATCACTTACAGCAACTACTTTAATTCCAGACGAATCTAAGAATTTGGCAGTAAAAGATCCAACGTTTCCAAAACCCTGTATTGAAACTCGGATTTGTTTTTTTGATGATATATCTAATGGTTTTAATTCTTCAAGGATTTCAACAGCAGCTTCTAGTGCTGAAGCCACGCCATAACCAGTGGTTCCTAGTTCATGAGGAATACCACCAAGCTCGGCAGGCTTTCCAGTACAAGCACGCATGTCGCCTATCTCATGTGCGAAGACTGCCATGTCAAGTTCAGTAGTGCCTATGTCTGTTGCAGCAATATACTGTTTGGGGCAATATGGTCTAATCATTTTCGCAAATGATTTCATCCAAGATACTCTATTAACTTCATTTGGATTAGCTACAATACCTCCTTTCGCTCCACCAAATGGTAGTCCTGCGGCAGCACACTTCCAAGTCATAGTTCTTGCAAGCCTGAAAATCTCTGTTGGTGTTACCGTGTCAGCAAATCGTATACCACCTTTTCCAGGACCAGTAGATGTATTATCAATGACCAAAACTCCCTTCATGCCAGTATCAGGATCATAAACCTGCAATATTTTTTCAGGACCCCATTCGTCTATTACACTTTCTTGTCTTGAGTCAAGTGTCAATTATTATCATCCTTTGTCCAGTTATCTCTGGTATATATAGAATACAATTATATCCAAATGCTACCGATATACATTTTTGTTAGACTATTCTATACTTTCAACTGAGTATATTCTGATTTACCATACCAATTGATCTTGTACATATCTTTGGAGTTAACCGATCCAACAACCTTTCTTCGATAATGCCACGGAGAATATAACTTCAGGTATGAAAAAGCAACCTACACTAATTAGTATAAATTCTCTAACCTTCATATCCTGTTAGATACCAATACATGTTAAACTCAAAGTTTTTGGTTCTAAAGCACTGTCCTATCTTGGTTCTGAAATCTCTAAATGACTTGTAATATGTTAGTACTAATAGATCTTTTTTGGATATATTCCAGCACTCTTCCAGTACCATGAATTCTGGTGATGCTGTAGG
>JAICVW010000535.1 GCA_025935105.1 Nitrososphaeraceae archaeon | reverse complement strand
TCCGCCTTTTTATATCAAGCGAAAGGCAAAACGACATCATCAATCAACAATAATAATGTGAATTAGATTAGATTAAATTAAATGCGGATGTAGAAATGAAAATAGTCGACTTGGTTTATGGTATAACCCAACCAATAAACAGTTGCCTATATTATTTAGCAATGAACGAGCTTCCTGTGAATGTGTGCCTACCAAAGAAGGTAATCTTTAACCGGCAAAATATATCTAGATATCGGAGATATTTTTGCGATGCAGGAGTCAGAGAGGCATATATAGATACTGAGGGAAAGAAGCCTAATAATGTGGTCGAGGAAATTTTAGTCGCCATAAATAATTCCAGACCACGACACAAAAATACTATATTATGATTAAAAATTTTTAAAGATACTATATTATAGCAATCTAAGCTGTGACAATGATTTTGAAAACAATTATGATATATTCTGATGATATATTCTCGGATAAACAGACGAGAATAGCAAATGTCAGTAGCTATTTCGTTCGTCCGTAACTGTCAGACTTCTTGTCAGTGCCTCACGTATGGGATGGGTTTAATAATTGTGTCAACCGGAAGAGGCGAATATATGCCAGTCATGCGCCTTTCCCTTACCCTATTATCCAAACTGTTCAAATGATGTTCTTTCTTCTTTATTTCCTTGTCAAGCCAAGTTTCTGCATCCGTCAGGCTTTTGATTCTTCTTTCTATATAATCCTAATTGTCCAGCATTGATAATCCTCAGAATAGCAATGATATCATTTGCATTTAACCCTCGCTTTAAGACTATTCTAAATAATTCCAGTAATGACGGAAGAAGGTTTTACATTTCATCATATACCTCAATAGTTCGTGCATATCTTTCAGTTTTAAAAACTGTCGATAGAATTCAGGGACTTTGATCAGGTTGGAAATCTAGGGCTATGACTGCATCTACGAGATTCTTGCCATCAGAGAATAATTTGATAGACCTAGGAGTTTTAGATTTTTGATTTAACTCTAGCGTGCACAATAATTATATTTCTTGCGGGCATAACCTTACTACAAAATGGCAACAATAATAGCCATACTGTAGAATTATATCATATTGCTGGGATCTTTGCAGCCTCAGGATTATCGCTTGCTGCCTTTATATCTATTGAAAAGAGAGTGCATTCACCCTTGATTGAATTCAAGATAATGACCAGCAAGGGTTTTCTCCCTCCAACTGTTATTCTCATGCTAGTCTTTATGTCCATTTTCATGGTGTATCTGACAATCCCTGTTATGGTAAGAAGTCCTGAGCCGCTTGGATTTGGAGGAAACGCGATCTGCCATTTATGATCATACTATTAATTGGAACGATCATGTCAGGCTATATTCTAAATAGAGTCAAGAATACCAAGCTAATTGCATTTGGAACGTCAATCAGCACAATTGGATTCATTGTACTATTTATTTTTCATTCTACCGAAAATATGGTAGCATTTGGACTTACTATACTCTCAGCCGGTCTATCTCTTTCTATTACTGGCGCATTTAATGTAATACTTAGATCAGTACCAATGCAAATGACAGGTGTTGCACTGGGAATGACTCTGCTTTTCAACTTTGTTGGAATGTCAGTAGGCCCTGCTGTCTCAGGGATGCTCCAGGAGACTTACAAAGGGACAGTACCTGGACTTAAAGGCCTTTTCCCTACTGACCATGCCTACGATTTGATATTTATCATATCTGCATTAATGTCATTAGCATCTGTTGCTATGACACTATCTGTGGTAAGGATAGGAATTAGAACTTCAATGACTACAATAGTAAGAAAGCAGCGAGAACAGAAGAAAAGAGATTAGTTAATCAATCATAGGTAATCAAATAGCTGCTGACATCGTATGATGTAATGTAAGTACAATAGACCTTGACCAGACTTGTTCTTTTATTCTTGAAACCTCTTCTTGTATCTTCTTGTAGATCTTTAGTCGCAGTACGTATGTAACTTGAACCAAGAGTTAATGCAAACGCTACTGCTACAGGGCTTTTTCCAAACCCGGCAGGCGCTTTTCACTATCCCATACTTTTTTGCAAATTACGGCATTTGTATGGTGTGAGTCACAGCCGATGACTTCACCTTGCCCCAGAATAACAGCTGCACGAAAAATTGTAGCCTTTGCTGAAGAGGTTTTTAATATTTCTCTACCTGCATTCTACTATGCATATGGCCTGATAATCGTTCAATATTTTCCTCATTACACAAACCTCCAAGATAAATAATTCTTTTAACTCCACATTCAGTAGCTGCTTTGGCGAAATTCTCTGCCGCAACTTTATCACGTTCCGCAAACCTCTTCCATTCTTTTGAAGAACCTTCCATTGAATGTATTAGAAAGAATACTTGGTCCATTAAATCGTCCATTTAGAGATTTAACATTTCTAGTCATGCATACAATCTCATGTTGCCTTAAAGAAGATAATTTAGAGACTAGATGACTTCCGATAAAACCACTAGCTCCTGTTACTAGAATTTTCAAATATGGATAACCTACAATTGTTTATAATATAAGAACAAAAAGAACATGATATGGTGTAACATCATATAGATAAAAATCATCTTGACACTATGGCTCATATTTAACAAAATGAGTTTATGATTTAACATGGATTATTTCAATCTCTTAATTATTTCAATTGCCTTCAATGCACTTTTCTCTTTATCCTTTATTTCTATCATTAAAGTTAATACAAACGTCTCAAATAGTGAAACCAGCAGTCTTCCCGCTGGCGGTAGGATTCTGATCTAAAGCTTCACTAGAAATATGATTGAAGATAACAGACACACTCGGCCTAATAGTGGTATTTGGCAGAGGTTCCACTTACATGATTAAGTATGGTTTGTATCAGAAGATTTACTGCAGACATATACACTTGAGAAAGTGTGTGTTTGTGATTAGGAATGTAGACGCCACGAAAAATGCACTCTCCAAACTAATTTGTTTATTTTTGTTAGCATTATGCTACGTACTATG
>JAICVW010000363.1 GCA_025935105.1 Nitrososphaeraceae archaeon | reverse complement strand
CCCGTATGGATGCCCAACTGATTAATACGTAATTATGTTAGTCAGTATATGATCGTAGTGATATCCAAACTTACTGGTGTTGCGTATGAATATGAAATAACTAATGTATTATGGAATAGAATTATTCCATTATTGCCCTCAAGTCACAAAAGAACAAAGCTGGTCGTCCTAGAATGGATGACAGAAGGGCTACGACCGTAATAAATTATATAAATGCACAGAAGGTGAAATGGCTGATCATATTCTATCTACCAAAAAAGGCATAGTATCTATATCCAAAACCCGAATCCTAGTTTAGTGTAAAGATTCTAAAGAATTACTAAAGCCTATGCAACTTCAGATTCTGATACGCGATTTAGAGATGTGATTGTTCTTTATGCTGTGATTCAGTGAGCTCACTGTATCCACAGTTGAAATCTGAATGAACAGTTTTTAAAAATTGCATAAATTTCTTATCCTTAGAGAGTGCGGCCTTCATTTTGGTCTCAAGTTCGTATAATGCAACCCTAGAATTATCAGTGGCTGCATCTTCAGAATTAGCCATCAACAGTATATTCGATTCAGTATACGTTAATCCCAATTTAAATCCCATTAGCTTTGCCTGCCATTGTAGATCTGACTCCAATAATTTGATGTGTCTTTCATTTCCGTCCTTGAGATACAAGTTTGAAGTTATAACACCAGCTTTCTTAAAACGGTCGATTCGTTTGCTTGTTGTAATACAACAATCATGTAGATATTGAGTTATTATTGAGTAGAATCCTGCTGTAGCTCGTTCTATCGTCTCTAATTCAAAGTAAGGGAATAGTAGATTGCTAAGAATCACATTGTGACTATATCTTACTAACAATGATGGAGAATAGTTTAACTGATTCGAAAAAATGTAAAACAGTCCATTAGTGGTTAGTTCATAGAATATTTCCTTACCCAGAAAGGATCTCTTTTTATCTTGACCCTCCTCAATCAGCTTGAGTTCCTTAAGACCATATATAGCATCTTGTTCATCTCTAGTAAAAGTTCCGCGAGGACGTCGGAGCCTAAGGGGGAATGATGGCTGAGTTGCATTCATAACTTTAAAAAATAAAGATCTTTCTATGTCTCGAAGTTTTTCTATCCTTTCATATAAAAGAGTTTCTGCCAGATATGTGGAATAATTCAATGATGCAACATATTTTACATAACATAACCTACTAAACTACCTTACTACATTTAGAATCAGGCGAATTTTATTATTATCTCCACTCCATTCACAAATAGTTGCTTTCCGCAACAATAATTAGGAAATTAGCGAATGATTCTGTATCCATATCTATATCAAAATTCACACCTAATACATATGGCTGACCATCAATAAATCCTCATACGTCCTCTTCTTACGTAACTATATGGTGTCTGTTGAAATAATATCATCACTATTGACATATTAACAGCGAACTAGTCTTGAATAAGTGAATAGATCTGATGTAAAGGGAATCATTCTCCTCTTTTGCTTCATAAATATTTTTGCTATAAACTAGAATGAATAACATGCATCTACATATCGTGTGCTTTTTTCTGATGCTCCCCTAACTTGTCTAGGCTATCAAATTTCTGGTTACATAGATCACAAGTTAATGGATTCAAATTTGGTTCATTATAGTCTACTCCTGGTTCACCTTGCATATGAAATAATACAGCAAGAGCACGTTATAAAGTCATCTGTCCATTCAGCTAATTTCAGCCAAAAACTTTTTACCTTTAATAGACTCATAGTTGTAAAAGTGAACTAAATCCACATTTTAGAGCTGCAGATGCTTTAGCTGAAGTCAAAACCTTCATTAAGATTAAAGTATTAATTTTGTTACCTGTGATAGGGAAGTGTGATCAATGCGGATTGGAAAGCGTTGAGGTAAAACGCATGAAAAAGCCGAACTCACAAGAAGAAACAACATTGTGTAATCAATGTAGACCTGTTGACGGTGCCTACGCATACTGAATAAATTTATCATATTAGGCGATGAATACCTGCTAGAATCGGGATAGATGAAATGACAGTGGTATGTTCTCGAAAATTGACCTACATTATTCAATAACATAGTCGATACTTGGAAAGCTGATTTCACCTCTACCCTTGTTTTCACAACCACAAGCGTTATCTCTTATTGATAACTTCAATACATCATGTAATAATCCAGTAATTACGTTGATATCCCAATTGGGACTCAAAACATCATAATTTCCTTCCTTGCATAGTATATAGTCCCATAATAAAGATGTAAATCAGAGCCACAAATTGCAGTTTTGGTAACCTTTAATATGATATCTTCCTGATTCTGGATCGAGGCTTATTGTCTTACTTCATTGGTCCATAATATACTAAAGCTTTCATACCTGTCCGAATTGTTCCTATATGTGATGTATCTTGATTTTTAATAATTGGCGTGGCCATGTATTGGCTAATATGTAATAAATAAGTTGTATTCATGATCCAAAGGGCATTAGAAGTTACAAAGCAAGTCATAATGGAGCAATATATTTGGTCAAAGCCAGACCAAGAAAGGATCTCTCGGATAATCTACTTAAAGAATTAAGTTCAGGTGTTATATCAAAAATGAGGCCTTTCGGGCAATCGCTACAAAACAGTCTTCAAAATGCCCGGATTGATTCTGATATTGCTTTGTGGATAGAGGAAGATTATTGTTCACCGCCATTGGCCATGGAAAGAGAGGCTGTTTTGGATAGATATTTTGACAATATCACTGTCGAAAAAATTAGATCAGAGAAGGAGGGGTTGAATATGATAGGCAGCAAGCCGCAGCTTTGGGGTGGAAAATGATTCTGAATTTACAAACTGTTAATTTAAGTCACTCCGTCAATCGATCTCATATATCAATTTTTCCTCTTCTTTTTGCAATCCATTTATTCTTTCTGTTCTACTTCCCCTTTACCATGACAGGTAGGACACTCATCAATTGTCTCCTCGCCATGCGATTCCGCCTTTGGTTCTTTTGTGACCGGTAACTTACCTGAACCCCTACAGATTGGACAAGTTGTCTTCATACACCTATCTCAAAATGGATTAATTATTATATTTGTAAAATATGTTCAGGACTCTAGGTTCATTGTTTAGTACAATTGTAATAGGTACACAACCAATTCTCTTCACTCCATTTGGATGCCACTGATAATTTTGAGGTCCCAAGCCCGCAAACATTATAGCCAGCATTTCATGTGTAATTTGAATATGGTTTAGTTTTTTATTATTATTATTATATAGATATTATATGTATTCATCAGAGTCATCTATGATAATGGTACTTGGAGGTTCATATATCATGCAAGATTCCCACTTGGTAACTTGGTCACTATGAACTAAATCAACTGGGAGAATTGATCCATCTTCCATTTCTTTAGAATGAATTTTATGGATTCAATACACTTATTGTCGCATTCCTTAATCGTTTGCTCTATTTGATGGGATACTTTAGGCGATGTCGAGTAGTTAGGTATATTCACTTCCGATATAGTCTCTCATTCTTTTAAAATTAATCAATCAAACAACTTGGTTTCATTGCTATCATTAGAAAAAAAGGGCAGAACAGAGAGAGCAAGCAACTTTCTTTAAAGCTGGAAATGCAGTCCCAAAGACTAAAGTAAAGACCGGGCTTGATTCTAATGTCCAAAAACGGCTTCCCTCCCGGGAGGGAGACCGTTCTAATAAAGGTGGGGCTTGAGTATGGACATAAACAAACTGCATGCAGCTGCGAAAGAAGTAAAGGAACTGAAGAACAAACCTGTTAACCATATCTAAATGGATGTAGTCTCATTTTCTTCTACCTCAGGTTATCGATCCTATAATTGCTTTGGATGATTGAATTTTACGTGTAGGAACAAAGAGCATTCCAATCAACTAGTATAACTATTAAGAGGATAAGCAACTATATGTTTTCAGATGTCATGGTTTGACATATATAATGAATTTATCAAAAACTTTGAGAAAATAAGTCAACTACAGGGCGACTATATTAGAAACCTAGAACGGATAAACCAATTATATGATGAATCGATCAAGAGAATTGAGAGAGGAAACGAGGT
>JAICVW010000201.1 GCA_025935105.1 Nitrososphaeraceae archaeon | reverse complement strand
CGAACCTCACTATCGTAATAAAACACAATCAAAGCTATAGGTAAACTGGTGAGAAAGTCTCAAGTAGTATGTCAAATTACTTTCCAGATGAGTTCAATGATGATGATGCAAAAAATGAAAATGATGATAATATTTGAAGTTCAAATATGGCAATAATCGCAATGAACATGAATTATCGTGTCACCATCCTTTAATTAATTATGGCCTATACCCGAATACCTGATGCATACCAATTCCCACGAGGCTCTTCTTGAATTACTACTATTACCTCTTTTTTCTCTACTTTTAGAATCTTTATTATATCTTCAGTAATTGCTTCGGCCAGTCTATCTTTTTCTGTCTGTGTTCTACCACTAAACATTGCAACAGTTACTATTGGCATATGTCACCTTTCAGTGGCTGAGGTTTTATCTATCTTTATGTTTTTGTGCAGGATTTCTTTCTTGCTTACACTTGTATCTGCTCGAGACTGGTATCTTATCTGACGGTTTAAATGACCTTCAGACCATCGTACGATATAATATTTAGAAGTATGAATTAGTTATCTAGATTCCTTTATACTCTATTCCGGCAAATATTTTGATATTTAAAATTAGTTTGTAGTAAGTCAAGTCTCTAAGCCTTCACCAACATTCTATATTCATCTTGTTTGATTATCGTAATGTTCTCTTTAGTTCCGTCTAATGACATATCAATTGAATGATATCGGTCTGAAGGGACAGTGTCAGAGTAATTGTATGTAGATTTAGATACGATTTGCCTTACATCATCGTTATTATTATCATCAGCTCCAGTGGGTGCTGATTTCACTGTCTCTTTCTTTATTGACAATACCTTCCAGTGCACATTATACTATTTAGAAGTTGAGAGTCATAATTGTCAGATTCTCAGACCCAGCAAGAGCCTAAAATGTTACTTGCACTATTAGTCATTTTCTATAAATTAGAATGAGGGAAGACACATACAAGATATGTAATAATCGACTACTAATAACAAACGAGAACAGAAGTATGAAATTTCTGTAAATAACCACATCATCATTAGTTATATTAATAAATTTCAGAATATGGATAGTTATTATCTTGTCCCGTGCTCTTTTTCTGTATGCTCCGAAAGCTCCCTGTCATTTCTAAATTTCTTTCCGCATCTACTACATTTGGACTTTTTAGAGAAAAAATTGAATTTCATTGTAGTTACTTTAGATACTTAATTATTTAAGAGTTGCATATTCTTAAAGAACTCATCTGAAAAGCCTCATTAATATCATTATACATCCAAGTTGAATAAATCCAAAGTAGGTTGATGCTATCTCTCATATCGTGTTTGGATTCGTCTGAAACTCTCGAGCCACCCAAAGAATCTTTCTACCCACACTATTTCTTCCTTTCCCATATTGTTGGTGAAGGAAGACATATGTTCTACCCTGTTTTGGATTACTGTTCTTCATTCCTCTTATTTGGGCTTTGATTTGTCGATTGTAAAGGCTTCTACATCCACTCATAAGTACATACAAAATACCATTACTATACTTCTATCATCAGCTCTAGGTCTACCCGTATGAGAATGAGGAGGGATTGATGGTACTAACAGCTTTCATTGATGGTCTGTTATCTCTTCAAATCTCACTAGCGTAATAAACAAAATCCAAGCTATATGTAAACCGGTGAGAAATTCTAGAGTAATATATCAATTACTTTCCAGATGGGTTCAATGTAAGGACTAGGCATCTATAGGATCTACTTCAGTTTCTTGTTATACGATCAAGTTATAAGGTGATGAATTTGGGTTTCCATTTGATAAAAGTGACAGAGGTAGCTACTTTTCTTCTAAACAACTAATTTTGTGGTATTACTTCTTCTTTTGCCAAATTCTGTATTCACTTTGCGGTTGTTTCTGGCGGTTTTTGGCCGTCATTATTCCTTTTCTTAAATGTAAACCATTGTTCTTTATCAGCATAATCATCCTTTGCTAGTCCTTCTCCTAAACCAGACAAAATTCCAGTTGGAATGGGTTGTGACTTTTTAAAAAGGTTGGATAAGCCTAGCAATGATCCTATCTCGCCATGATGTACCCGTCTGTTAGAAATATAGACCTTACCTGGGTTTTTTTGTGAATTCCAATAAGATGTTATTAGCTTTGCAATATCTAGACCTGTTTGGTAAGCAACCTTGTTCTTATCTACCATACTTTTATTAAATAGATCGTTGTCAGTGGAGCTTAATTCTTTTGTCCCCTTCTTATTTGGGAACTTTGGAATCTTAAACAATGTTTTCTACTATATAAGCAGCAGAATAGATAATAAGTATTATAGTCAACACAAGCTGAAAAGTATTCGTAATGGACTATATAATTAGCAGTATCTGCTTCTCAGCTCAACTGGGACGCCCACTGAACTAGTAACCGTTTACAAGACACAAACAGACAGACAGACAAACAGTCACTTGTTGATTAGTTTATGAATGCATAGCTTTGACATGGTTACTTAATTCATTTTCCATATTAAAGGAGATACCACAAAGATCACATTTGTAGGTAGGAGTCAAGCGTTGATCTGCTGCAGTGAATACTTGTTCCTTACTTTTGGATGGAATCAATATGACTTCTGGATAGGAACTGGTACGGTTAACAGCACCACCCTTCACATAATATTGCTTTGGGTCAGGTGCTTTGTGTTTTTCATACTCCTGTTCAACTTCTAATTTTGATATTCCAAGCCATATTATGCTACCATCCCAAGCCTGCATTTTATCATAAGGAATGTAATAATAATGAAAGTGAATTGCCAAGTATACCTTCTTTCTTTATAATTATAAACTGGCTTCCTATTGCTTCCAAATGACCCAACTCGTGATCATCACTAGTGCGACAAGGCTGTCTTATCAGGTCTATCCATTCTTTCTTAGAATTGTCTGTTTTTGAAGATACTGACATGGTAAGGCATCTTACAAAGCTATAGTAAATATACTATAAAGAAATTACAGCAGCTAGAAAATAGGATAAAAATAGTAAATAAAGTGAATTTACGTATTTGGTGGTACATTACTTGCATACTAAAAGAGGAACAGAAATAGAGGGAGTACCTTTAAGGTGTTCCTTAGTCTTCAGCCGATGATTCTCCGCTAACGTTTACCCTCTCGCTTTTAACCTCATCACTTACGCTACGTGTTTCAGTTACTGGTTTTTTCTTTACCGCAACCTCCTCTTTTGTTACTTGTACCTCTTCACTTTTCAGTGGTACCTTTGTCTCAGTCCTAGACTCTACTGGTCTTTGCCCAGAACTACTGCTTACTGTTTCACCAGCTGGTCTCCTTTCAACTGTCATTTCTTCATGGGTTACTGGTACTTCTATGGTCTTTTGCTCTGTAATAGGTTCCTTTGTTATGGTAGCTTCTCTTGTAGATGTTGTCTTTGATACGCCAAGTTTTTCTCCCATTACGGGTATTCGAGTTTCTATATCTTTTGGGATATCTGACGTTTTATATCTAGAATAGTCTTGATCTGTTGGTGGTGTATCCCTAGCAAACTTACTTTTTGCTTCTTCCTTGCTAATTCTGAATCTCAGTACGTCTCCATCATATCCTTCTTTCCAAATATCCAAGATCGACAGCAAGCCACTCCATATACTCAACAGTGTCTTGGGCCTAATGAACGAACATGAATCCAAAGGACATTCAATTTTATCCAGACCTAAAGGTTAAGGGCAATGTTATGGATACTGTAAAATCGTATATACTACAATCCAGACATAAATCTAAAATTATTGTAAAAAACTAATGGGGAGTATGAAAGATAGAAATAGTTTGGAGGCTTAATTATTGGTTGTTGGTTGTTCAAAATCAAAAATTGTAATGATACCACTATACCTCACATCTCGTTATTCGTGTTGGCCGGCCTTGCACTTGTGTCTGTTGCTTTAGCTTTAGCCATTCTGCTTAGTTCAATAGCCGTTCAAGCAGCAAACGCACAGAATTCGTCTATTGGATTATCTAAAGCTCCAACTCCAAACACAGATAACAAAACCGTTGTCGTCGCATCTCCAGGAGCCGCAGCAGCTGTAGTAACCGCAGGTAATAAGACTATAGTTGCAAGTACTCCGACAGCTTCGCCTACCGCAAGCAAGAGTATAACAGCTAATTTCAATAGAACTGGCTTCACTAATCTGTATGTTCTCACATCACTTACTGGAAAGACTTTTCCAATAAAATACGATATCAAAGGTGGTAAACTAATTGGGAAATTAGCAGATAAAGATAGATCTACATTGGTGCTAGTTCTTAATCCTGGTACAAACGGCGGAAACATGACTATTGAATTGCCTAGGAACGTTATAGACTCTAAAGGACAGTCAAACGCAGACAGTAACTTTCAGTTAAAGATCGACGGCAAAGGCGTGGATTATAAAGAAGTAGATAACAATGCGAATGCAAGAATATTATCGGTCAACTTTAGCAAAGACAATAGATTCTTAGAAATCATAGGTACACAAATGATGCAGCAATAATTCGACAACTTAACACTGCGATATGTGGGTGATAAAGTCACAGGGGATGCCAAACACAAGATTGACTAGCTCACACTTTAAGCTAAAGAGGATCAATAGGGATATGTGTCCATAAATGGCCTTTACTGATGATAACAATAACCCCTTCTCTGACTGGTCTACTTTGATCAACAAATCCGTATATTCTATAGACGGAAGAAGACTAGGTTTACTCAGAAAGATTTCCTATGATTACATGATTGTTAGCGGAGGTCTAATCAAATTATCTAGATATTTCATCCCAAAATTGGTAGCAGAGTCTGTAAGTAAAAAAGGAATCGTATTGAGGATTACTACCTACGAAGCTCGTACGCAGTATTCCTATGCTAGAATGAGAAACTTTATATCGTCTTTAAAATTGGTCCCAGAAGAAAATATAGAACGTAGGTCATTTTACGACCGCTTTATTACATTACGCTATACTACCCGTAATACTAGAAATAGGTTTGCAGGAGCGATTGCATTTGTCTCTGGAATTCTGTTTTTGCTATCTGGATATAAAGCGAATCTTGCGGTATATCATCTCATTGAGAATGAAGCCAGAATCCATGCTGGGGGCGAGTTGTTGATATTCATACTATTCCCCATTGGAATTCTAGCTCTTCTAAGCCAGCTAGGAGGGATTACCGTCATGATGGGAGCAGTATTATTTGTAGCAAATAGAGTGAATATTGGAAAATTCCTTGTAATTATCGGAACTGGACAAGGATTGTTCACTATTGCATTACGCATTGGCTCAGAAATCTGGTCTGGAAACTCGCTTCTTGCAAATAATTATGTTACATGGCTGACTACATCTGCAACAGGACTCGGTATATTATTTGCAATAATTTCTCAGTCAGTATCAAAAGGGGAAGGAAATAGTATTTACTCAAAGGTACTTGGGCATCTATTAAAAAGGAATAACAGTTGACACACTGTGACTCATTTTGTCGTCTTCGTCTACTTCCATTACCGGGTTGGGCCATTAGAATTAGATGCGGTCTGATACGTAAGCATACCTTATATTATATCTGGATAGATTTAACAAATGGCAGAATATAGATATGCTGTTAATAATGGATTATTGGATAATGTATAAACTTTAAAGGATATTAGATTGTATGAGCAATAATGATATGAGCAATAATGATGATCATACCTCAACCGAAAAATATAGCAGCAACAGCGGTAGCACCTGGAAGAATAATAATACAAAACCAAAAGAAGAGGAAGATAATACCACGGTATCAAAGAATACAGACGAGGAGCATACAAAAGGACCTACTATAAT
>JAICVW010000625.1 GCA_025935105.1 Nitrososphaeraceae archaeon | reverse complement strand
GTCTAAAGGTTCCTTCTGTATCTATGTATATTACACCACAATCTAGGCCACCTGATCCAACAGGTTGTCTTGCCGTAGCACATAATGTGTGGCATATCTGCGATTTCCCAGAACCAAATTCTCCATAGAATTCAGTTACAGGTGTTTTAAAGACTTGATTGCTTGAGTTGGGATAAGGATGTACTACAAGGGACGCGCAATACCGGAGCTTTCATTAAAAGGCATTAGACATTTAGTAAATGCGCGCTCATTTCTTATAACTCAACGTATATGCAGAATTTAATCTGATAGATGTCAGGTCTCTAATTCGACTCTTTTTCCAATTCCACCTGAAATATCATTCTGAATATTATAATATTTGTCTTATGCTAAGTCTGCCTTTCCCCATAGTGCTTATATTCAAAGCCTTTCTTTGCACCATACAACCTAACCTGATTCAATGGCTTACTCCCATGACTCTGCATCATGAGTTAGGTCCCATCGTATAAGGCACGGACTACTCAAAATCGACTGCCTTTACTTGACAGGGAACCACATCCATTCTAATGGATTATCAAACATGTATAGCCAAGCACATGTATAGCCAAGCTTAAGTACAACCATTGCGTAGTTTCCTTCTCCATAATTGCCGCAAATAATTAAGAAAAGTATCCTATAAATAAAATTTGGAGATTGGTTATCCATGTAAAATATCTCTTAAGCTGTATACTTGGGTATATCTCTTAAGACTCGAGACTAACGTCACCCTTAAAATTTGTTTCTGGTAATATGGGTTTTAGGCGAGGATAGATTGGCGGGGGATCAAAAGATGATGAAAAAGATGCGTATTGTCAAAAATAGGAAACTGGATAGATTGATGAAGGCTAGACCGTTCCTTGTTATCTGACAGCATCCTATCGTTAGCAAATGGGATATTCAATCATAATTATTTAACATGGCATTATAGGCCATTAAACCAAGAATTACTAGATACTCATAGTTGTCGTGGAAATGTATTGGAGATTGAAAACGTCGACAGGTTTACTAACGATACCACGGAGCGAAGCTGCTTCAGATGGCTTATGAATGAAAGATGCTAAATTTCAAAAACATCTGATCCTGTAGTCGTAGATTCTTCCTTTTGTTTCGGATTTACTTCATCAATCCTTCTTGCTAGTTCAATTAATTTTTGATCGGCAAGAATATTATATTGATTTTGGGATTTAGCATAGTTACAATCCTCGTAGTTCCACCAGTATTTGCTATATCTACTTCCAACACTTCTGCAGTACAGGGTAACAAGAGTATTGTAGGCGCTACCACCAGCAATATGACTTTTTTTAGGGAATATGATGCCTAGAAAAAATATGACAATGCCAGGAGGTAATATGACCTTTGGAGCATCTCTCCAGAATGCCAAGATGCATTTGACTGAAGCTATAATGGATCTAAAAAGTGGTAATACAAAAGGTGCTGCAATGGAAATGAATTTAACAGCCCAAAATATAAAAATGCATGAACAGGAATTGAAGGTCATGATGATGCAAGTAAAAAATATGATGATATGAAAGCCGATAGTCGCTAGCCCACAGGTGCTCCAGTGTTCCAAGGTACTTCATGTTTATCTTCGGTGGAATCCATTCCGATATCGGTGCTAAAAGCGGGTTCCAAACCAATCATTCTAAGTCCAATTCTTCTCTTACTTTCTTTACCAAGTCATCTATATCGACTGGCTTAGAAATATAGTATTTTATATTATCCAGGAGGAGCTGGGGTGGCGGTTCTCTCAAGCACTCCCTATGTATCTCAGATCCTGTTAGAAAACATACTTTTATCTTATCATCTATTTTCCTTATCTCTTTATACAATTCATATCCATTCATTTTAGGCATATTGATGCCAAGTATAGACAAAGCATAGAAATTAGGCTTAAACTTTGAGAGTGCAGATATAGGATCATTAAATGCATCAACTTTGAATCCCCCATCTTCCAGACCCATGCTCAAAACTGATATGCTATCAGGTTCGTTGTCTACGAGCAATATTGCTGTTGTAATATTCATTTTGTTATTCAATGTTATCATTCCGTCGTACTTCTTAGTAACCTGTTTATAGGTTGGATTATGAATTTAACTCCTCCTTTATTCGTATTACCAGGTCATCTATATCGATGGGTTTTGGAATAAAGCACTTTACATCTTGTTCTTTATGTTCTGGCGACGCTATTGAGAAGGATTGAAATTTATTTCTCAGTTCTTCGTAATATAATTCGAATGCTGTGACAAAGCACACCTTAAGCTTGTGATCTATCTTCCTTATTTCTCTGTATAACTCAAAGCCGTTCATATTTGGCATCTTGTAGTCAAGAAGCGCAAGATCATATAGGTCACTTTTGAAACTTGATAATACTTGTATAGGGTCGTTGAACGCATCAACTTTGAAACCATTATCC
>JAICVW010000739.1 GCA_025935105.1 Nitrososphaeraceae archaeon | reverse complement strand
GAAGGACCGATTCTATTACCAAATAACTCAACTAAGTAAGGTTGCCTAGCGCCTGGCAGAGAGGTAACAGTTACTATAGTTTAAACACCTAACCGAAAAAAATTTATTTTTCCTATTTGTACATAATATTAGAAGAAGGAAACCCATGATAACAGATAGGCTCCCGCCTGTTCGTTGTTTTGAGTTCTTGTTCTTTTTGGAGCCTAGTGCTGGGAACATCCACAAAGTGTTATTCGTGAGATAGTCCAAGAATACCTTTAGTCGCCTGGGCCTGCCTCTTTGTTTCGGGTGCTTTCAAAGCATAGAGGAATACAGATATCGGGTCTTCTACTTGCTCTCCAATGGTCGTTGTCGAAGCAGACGTGGGAGTTACTGACAAAATGCTTCTTTCTCTCACTTCGATATGGCAGTGGGCCATAATTAAGCATCGTTATCAAATTGGGCCGGGTCGGATTTGAACCAACGATCCCCGCCATGTCAAGGCGGTATCTTAACCAGGCTGGACCACCGGCCCATTGGTATTGACGTTCTTTTGGATAGGTTATATATTCGCATATGCCAGTCAACATTATAAAGTGATTATGAATCTAAGTATCAAGACTAACCTACTGTTTTATCATTATTTCACCACGGCCAGTTGCTTGAGTGTCTGATAGACAGATTAGACTTTTACTAAATTTCTCAAATTTAGAAAGGCTATAAATAATAAGTATCAATCCTGTTTCTATTTAATTAGCCATAACTGTTAGAATTAAAATTAAAGTAGAAGCCAAGTAATTAATTAAAAGTTTGAGATTTTAGTAATATTATTGGGGGGAGTAATAAAATTAGATGATCAATTCTAAGGTCCTTCTAGGGAATGCCTATGGTAAATTATGTACTTTATTAGAAAAAAACGGGGAAAAGGGAAAATATCGTCTTATAATCACGTCACCTCCTTATTATGGCCATCGGCACTATGGTGATGATCCACTAGAGATAGGCCAAGAAAAAAGTGGGGATGAATATATTGACAAACTCGCCAAAATATTTACTATTTGTAGAGATCTTCTCACGGACGATGGCAGCCTATGGATAGTGATCGGTGATACTCGTCGAAGGTACGGAAAACTCATGATACCACATAAGCTGGCACAAAGATTAGTTGATGCTGGTTACACTTTTCGAGAAGACATAATATGGTATAAAAAGAACAATATTTCTAGCAGTTCAACAGAGAACCTTTCACAAGCATATGAAATGGTGCTATTCTTGTCCAAGAATAAGAAATGTTTTACCAAATTGGACCGTATTAGATTAGTCGGAAATGAAGCACGAGAAGGAAGAAACAAAAAACCACCTGAACACATGATACAATATGCCCCATGCAGTCAAGACAAGGGAAAAATAGATGAGATACTTAAAATTGTCCGCAATGCACGCCCTGACACTCAATTCGACGAGCTGCCTACTACTAGCGAAATCTCCAAAGCTTTTGGATACGATCCTGAAAAATATTGTCCTACTTGTTACCGTAAGTTCAAACGACATGCCACTAGAAAGAGGATAGGGGATCATAAACACTATCCAATTTTC
>JAICVW010000711.1 GCA_025935105.1 Nitrososphaeraceae archaeon | reverse complement strand
TACTATTCATATCCGCTTAAGAGGGGAACACAGAACAAACTGTAAGCGAATACCAGGATACAGAGCTAGACATTGGATTGTTGAAAGGACCCACTCTTGGATGAATAGGTTTAGACGATTATTGATACGATGGGAGAAAAAGTAGAAAATTACACAGCTATGTTGCATTTTGCTTGTGCATGGATTACCTACAGAGCAACACGACTTTTCGCATAGGTTCTAAATCGGCTTATCAGATAAACTTGTGGCCTTATCAACAAGATTAAAGGGAATGAAAAGAGGTCAGCAGGATGATACATCATTGTAGCGGTCCTAGTGATTTTTAAATTAACATGGTCAGAATAGACCACATATATAAGAATCATTGATGGAGTCGTAAAAAGTTGAGTTTAATAGCAACTCTATTTCTCACTCGGATTGACTAAATCTTTCATTCATACACAACTTGCGATGGTTCTTCTGGTCTGGAAGGGGCAGGTAACTACAACCCATGAGATCAAATATCAGAAGAAGACTGCTAAGAAGCCTTAACCTTAGTAAAGTCCCAAGACATGATCTTTGTTGGTTTGATTACCACCATATGCCTTGGAAGGTTTATGCTAAATTGAACCTGTGGGTTGTCGAGAGCATTCTTACCAGCATACCTTTCATATGTTTTTCTTGCAAACAAACTATCAATGTCATCATGTAGCTCTGCTATACCTTCTATTATTACTGCCTTGGCATTAGCAGCATTTGATATCTCTCCAACTCTCCCGTCAACAATATCTATTATGATGGATACATTTGGATTACTTCGTAGATTCTTGGTTTTCTTGGTTCCTTTGGGAGTTGATACGATAATATTTGCTCCATCATAAAAATACCATACTGGAACTAGATGTGGCTTTCCATTTTCGACTGTTGCCATCCTTGCTAGTCTGGGAATTGAAAGAAACTCTTGGATCTCTTTCTCCGACATGGATGCTGCTGACATGAATTTTTGCATATCCTTCACAGACATGAACAAAGTGTCCTCCCAATCGATATATAAATATGTAATAAGGTACGGTATCAAGTTTTGACCATAAAAGCTAAAGCTCCTAATATGAATAAACAGAAAGCTTATGTCAATAACCCAGATTTGGAGGGTAGACAATAACTTGTAGTGAGTGTCATCTGCAACTTGGTACCCTGATCTCAGCACAATGTTTTTTGCACTTAAGGCATATGAGTCGCACCTAGGACTGAACCTACATTCCTTATTTCAAAACTTTTATTGCATCTGCATATCCGTCTCTAATTAATTGCTTTATCGTAGCTGCGGAATAATCAAAGAGTTTACTAGAAATATCGTTGTCAGCATTATCTGTTCTTTATATTCGGATCACATTTACATCAAATCTTCCTATTAGATCACTGTATATTCTATGCTCTCCATTGGGATGACTGCTTTTTGCTGGGGTTTTGTATATACTTTCAAGCTTTGTTTGTAGATTTTTCTTTCTATTTCCGTGCAATTCCATCAATTGCTTCACCTGCCAGCCGACTCTCTGAGTATAAACAATGAATATTTTCTGGAAAAAAGACTAGACTAGATACATTGACTAAGGAAACCGAAGACAATGATTATATCATCAAAGGAAAATTGCAAGAAAAGGATGAACA
Organism: Nitrososphaeraceae archaeon; assembly: GCA_025935105.1. Taxonomy (GTDB): domain Archaea; phylum Thermoproteota; class Nitrososphaeria; order Nitrososphaerales; family Nitrososphaeraceae; genus Nitrosopolaris. The sequence goes on along the minus strand of JAICVW010000711.1, from coordinate 96 downwards.
AATCCTGTCAATGAAGAAAGAATTCGATTCGATGAGATCTGAGATGAACGACGTGCTAGAGGTATTGAAGCTAGCGAAGATGAACGATGGCAAAAT
>JAICVW010000288.1 GCA_025935105.1 Nitrososphaeraceae archaeon | reverse complement strand
CAAATGGCATAGTCGTAGTAGCGTAGTAAAGTATTAGATAGTTGTGTAAATGCAAATGGCATAGTCGTAGTAGCGTAGTAAAGTATTAGATAGTTGTGTAAATGCAAATGGCATAGTCGTAGTAAAGTATTAGATAGTTGTGTAAAGGAAATCGTCCCTTCTGAAAATTTGCGCGACGACCCACGTAAAAGAATTGTTTCTTCTAAAGTTGGTTCTTCTGCCGGGGATATTTCAAGTGTCAATGAATAGTCGCTTGTATCCGGTAAATCATTTGGCATTTGAGGCCTTCCACCTCTTTACCTCGTCTTTATTTGGCAAGGAAGACGCTTGATGCATCTTTCCGATTTCAGGGTATTCTGACCCTTTTCCTACTGAAATCGGAAAAATAGTAGGGATTGACAAGTCCTCATCTTGAACTTTAAGAATTTTAAGCACCGGTGCTTCTGCGCCAGAATTACCAGATATAGCAGCTAGGACAATTGTATTCTCCTGCTTACTGTCCAGACGGAGTAGCCGATTTACAGCCGTATCGACAAAGCCCATAATTAATTCGACTGAGAAGCCTTGAGCGTTACTTTTAGCTAATAGGTTGGCAGCAATAACACCGGAATCCCAGAACCAATGACGATAGGAGCGCGCTTGATACTTCCAGGCGTTTCTCCAAGCGATTGAGGTAAATGCGAGTCGCAGGTGAGTGTAAAATCGATGAGCAATCTCCAGCTGCGTCTGCCAGCGAAGAGCGGTGATCCCCACTCCGTAATTTGGTGAGAGAGAAGTCGCCAGGACAAAAGTGATAAACGCCAGCTGCTAGGCCTGGTGTATCTTGGGAAACCACATATATTTCGATAGGATAAAGTGCACCAGTGGCAGAAGCAGCACGCATATAGTAAACCTCACCTCCTACACGAAGTACTCTTGTGATACCGGCTGAAAAGTACAATAGCCCTGCTAGGGTTTCTATGTCAAACTTCCTAGCATATAGACTTGAATGACCAAGAGAGTTAAGGGCACCTTTCGTGGGTCTGGGAAACTTTGTAGGAAAAGCTATGGAAGGAAGGCCATCATAAATTTTGAACGGAAAGGGTTTACTATTCCAGTCTAGATAATGGCGTGACAGGTTTATTGAAATTTCTGAATGTTTTGTTTTATCATGATAGTCATAGGCGTAAGAAGTTTCATTATTCAACTCTGCCGGAATGTGCCTAAATTAGATTTGAGGGTTTGCATTTGGCCATAAGCTTGATTTAATTACAATGAACAGACTAGATAAAGGCCTATTTGCAGACATCTATGATAAAAAAATGAGTCGATAGTTATGGAATCAATGTAAATAGTTCACTATAATATCGTCAACGCCGTTTCCTGGCAGTTACCTAGGTTCTTTTAATTTTCTTCAACGTTTTTATTTTCTTTTGATCTGCATTTATCATTCTCACGCCTTTCGTGTGAACGCCAATGGCTAGTACATCCAACAAGATAATGCTCGGTGCATCCACATATAGGACATCGTTTTAATCTCCTATTCTTGTTCAAGGATTATGCAGCACCTGATAGTCGTAACTAGCACATTAATTACTATTGAACCTTTAGAACATATGTCTCATTTAGAAACGGTAGACATGATAGAAGGAGATTATATAAAGATAAAGCATATTCATACTCTTAAATTTGAACTATCTGACTAATTTAGTGTCAAAAAACCATTCTGCCTTCAGGGGTTTCACTATTCTCTATAGCAGAACTTGATGTTGCCCATTATTTGTAATCTGTAGTAAGATTTTCTACAACACAACTCAAATTCTAGAACACAGATATTCGGCTTGCATGCATATTTCCTTGAACTGCTCTATACCACAAGCATACGAGTAAAATCGCAGCTCCCTCGATCGGGAGTCCATAAATTTGGGGGATATAAAAATCTGTATAGACAAATGGAACAACCAGGGGGAAATTAGCGTGGGCGTCTACAAAAGTGTCATAAGCAATGTGTGATATGGCAGCAGATGCAGTAATGATCAGAAATCGGGAAAATGTGTGCAAGACTAGTATGTCTGGCGACAGATGGGATCCCCAATCGTTTACAGAGTTTGCTCCTTTGTTTGGCCAATTCGCCCTTCTGGTAAAGGACTTATCGTTGCCTCGCATTAAATAATTGAGAATCAAAGTTGTAATTATACCAACCAAAACCGATGCTATGATAATGAAGGGTATAGAATGACTCATTCTACCGTGTATTTCAAATCCTGCAACGTTTAGTACATGATCTGCATCCACTGCTAATGCCATTAATCCACACAATACAGCCATCCTAAGTTTCCTAAAGGCCAAACCAGCGACAAAACCGAACGCAAAATGCCCACCAATTTCTTGTGGGGTAAGTGAACCAAATACATCCAAGCGACCAATGGTTTTTGCATGGGGACTAAAGAAGCCAAAAAAAGAGTAACAAAATGACATACCCCCAAAAATTAAAGCTATCAAGATAACAATTAAGAGTTTATCTCTTGATGATATTATTGGGTCTCGTAACATAAAGGTTTAATCTTAAAGTGGTACGTTAACCCTGATTATTATATTGTAGTTCTAGTCTATGTGACACATGTGCTATAATTGTCTGAACTTCTCATTACTATTATAAGCTTCTAAGGGATTTTTATTGAAATCCAACAAACTTTGCCTCGTCGCCTTAATTTGGTTCTAACCGAAGATAATTTTCTGGATCTGTCGTCTGCCATACGGAAGAAAATTTTTTAATCAGATGATTAATCAGTGACAGGGCAAATATTATTGGTCAATAACCAAAATTGCTGGGATGCATAGGCCTACGATAGGGTTTCTCGGTTGGTACAGTATAAATGGGGCAAACTCATCCTCAATTGGCGCAAGTGGGATGGAAATGAAACTGCAATGGATGCCGGCTGCGGTTCTGGTCTCCTTACTAATTTGTTTGCTAAGCGAGTCCCTAATGGAAGGGTCTATGCTGTGGACACAGATTCAAGAATGTTGAAACAGGCAGACATGAACCTTAAAGGCATGGGAAATGTCGAGTTAATACAATTTGATCTTGCTCAGGTTAAAATTCGAGAAACTAGACGTCATTTTTTCTAATGCAGCCCTACATCGGGCAAAGGATCATGAACGGGTCTTCCGTCATTTTTGGGACCTCCTAAAATCCAGCACTGAAGGAGCTCAACTATTGATTCAATGTGGAGGAGATGGCAATTTGCAACGGACTCTTATAATATTGGAGGACGTGATTAGGCTAAGTGAATTTAAACAATATTTCGCGAAGCAGGATAAGCCTTGGAACTTTGCGAAACCCCATACCACGGCAGAATTGCTCAAAAGGATAGGTTACAGCAAATTGAATGTTCAGCTTCAAGATAATACTATTGATCTCATGAATTGGAAAATGTATTCTGAGTTTGTAAAAACCGTAATTCTGAAGCCCTTTCTGCAACATCTGTCAGACGAGAACATTAAAAGCAGATTTTTGAACATTTTTTTAGAAAGGGTGAAAGAAACGAGTAAAGAACATAAGATTCAAGATCCCTGACGCTTAGTCATGTCAGATTAAATATTATCGCCAATAAACCATAAAGTCTCCGAAGTAGGTCTTTCGATTCTGCTCTTACAGTCATTGCCACATTCATTTTAGGAAAAGACTATTTAGCAGATTTGATCTATGGAACAAAATGGCAAACTTGTTATTGTTTGCTTATTGAAAAACTCGATTTAAGCTTATCAACTCATTAATTCATTCATTAATCCATTCATTCATTCAGAAATCATTTGGGGAAAGTACCTGATTATAAAAATGTAAATGGTCTAATCGGCTTTTATTTGCGAAGGTTCCAGTATAAAACTAAATAACTTTAAGTAATGATCCTCTTATAATCAAACATTTGGTAATAGTCAAACACGTTGCAGGAATCACCTCTGACAGCATAAAGCTTATTACCGAATTTGGATCACCTCGGATGACTCGATCGCTTGGTCTAATCAAACAAATCGCATCCACTGCGCAGCGGATTGTCGAAGCCATAGAAGATCCTGGGATGAAAAAAAATATTGAAAATATGAATATTACAATTGAAGCAATGCGCGACTCACGTGATAGAATACAAAATGTATCACGCGAATTGAAGGATACACACATCATAGAGGAGGTTAGGATTATGACCTCGTCTTTCAAACCTAGAACCGATCAGATGACGTTACAAGATCTTAAAGAACTAATCACTGCACTTAAAGAGACTATGAGTTCCGCAAGGAAACTAGCAAACGAAATTACGTCATGACAGCAAGTTGCATCACTACATAGATTCTAAAATGTGATGATCTCTGCTTTTTTGGATATATCTGCTCAATTGCCCACAAATTACAAAGGTTCAAAACAAGTTAACTCCAGCTTGCGATACGTAATACAATACTCATACTATTTAACGAAACTTCTACTGAATAATTTTTCTTTATTGCCATATTCAATTCATGTTGTATTTCTTAACAAGTAAAAAGCAGACAGACAGAATACGTTCTCCACTTGATCCAAGACTTTTTCCAGCCTTGATCTTTGTCTTGATATATTAAAATTGCTTTCTTTCATTAGTTGATTACTTTTCACTTTATGCAACCTTCACGACGTAAATCACCTAGAATTCTTGTTAGAGTATCATAACCTACATCTACCTCGTTCAATATAACAGAATGTTCTATTTTTCCAGTTCTCTTAATGAATTT
>JAICVW010000611.1 GCA_025935105.1 Nitrososphaeraceae archaeon | reverse complement strand
TCATTATTTTTGCCCCATATTGTGCCATGATGAGCTTCTATGATACCCTTTGAAATAAATAAGCCTAGTCCTGTTCCTTGAAAAGATTTTGATGTGAATTTTGTAAACAATCTTGGTAAAATGCTGGCGTCTACTCCTTGACCTGTATCTATTACATTAACTTTGACCAGCCTGTTATTTTTATCGCTATTCTTAATATAGTTCTGTTGTGGTAGCTCTACGTTAATTTTTATTGTACCTTTGGAAGTAAATTTGGCAGCATTATTCAGTAAATTTGAAAGTACCTCAGCTATTCTTGATCTGTCTATATTCACTAAAATATCACTAGGTTCGTATAATAGCTGAATTTTGTTGTTGCTATATTCCTTGCTTATTATTATATCATCCAAGGCATTGACTATTACATCTTTGATGTTGCAAACTTCTTTGTTCAATTCAAAGGTATTGCTTTCGAGCCTTGTAACATCCAATATCTCGGATGAAAGTTTATTTAGGCGTTTTGCATTTCGGATGGTGACACCTAATAACTCCTTTTGTTTATTTGTTATTTGGGAATATAGAATTTCAGTTAGCCCTAATATGGGTTGTATGGGTGTACGTAACTCATGAGCTGCTATGTTGATGAACTCTCGCTGCATCTTCTCATTAGTAATTAGTTGCTCATGAGATATCTTGATGTCTTCATACAATTCTACCTGTTTCCATAGATTCTCAAATATAGAAACATATGACAGTACTCCTGCTTGGCTATTTGAATAAGTTGATAGTCCTATTGCTTCATCAAAAGTATTTTTAGAATCATCTTTTAATTCCATTACTAGTGATTCCTTCCTATCTACTACTAAGATAGTGGCTTTAGTCTCTGACATTTGTTCTATATATCTTATGTTGAATATATTGGAATAGTATAACTTGTGTACTATTGCATTAGTTGACTTGTTTGCTGGCATTAGTATCCTTACACTTACATTGTGCTCTTTTGCTCCCTTTTCAGCCAGTCCTATTGCGCCGATCCCGTATTGGCGGGGTATGCATTTAGAGTAGGAAATATAAATAATATTTCATTAGTAGCTCCTTTTACAAGATCAAGATACACTTCTTCTGCTTTGGAAGCACTTCGAAATACTTCAATATCTGTCAAATCAGCATCCTCTTCAATATCTCTAATTCTTTGTGCTGCATCAACACCATTTTTCCATAACTCTTCGAAAATCAAATTGCAGTGGTTTATGTAAATGGGTTCATTGCTAGTAAAAAGACTTTGCATCAGTTTACCGCCTTCCATTTTTTCGATAGTTGCATAAAAGTATTTATCGTCAACACCAAAGTTCATTGGTGTTAGAGTCTTTAGATGTCTTATTTGTACTCCTGCATCTAGGAAGAACTTGACCAGATCTATATTGTTCCTATCTATATTTATTATCCATCTTATTCCTTCTCCTTCTCTAGACTTATCAAGTATCCTCTTGTACAAATCAAAGAAGTTGTTGTATACTATCTGCATACCACCAGTTGACGAACAGATTAGTCTTTTGGATGCATTTCCAATCACTTTCTTCATGTGATTAAATATTTCATCTGGATCTTCTAATAATCGGCTAGCTGTGGGTTCTTTTCTTTCTTCAATCTCTCTAGTTCTACTAATAGTAGGCAGCGCTTTATTTCTAGTATCAAAGATATAGTTCTGTGTCTTCTTTAATCCTGCTTTTGATGACGTTGCTTCGACCACATATAAAGGCTATCTAATGACTATAATAAAGGGCGAGACGAATACCAGTTATGAATACCAGGGATGAAATTCGTATCCAGATTTAAATAGATCATTAGCAGATGCCTAGTATGAACCAGTGTGTTCCTATCCGACATTTGTTCGAAACACATCTGACAGTTAGTGATCTTCGACGTTCTATCGATTTTTATCGAGACGTCATAGGTCTTCAGCTCGCATTTGAGGCGCCTCAACGCAATGTTGCTTTTTTCTGGATTGGCGAATCTGGGTGTTCTATGTTGGGATTATGGTCCATTGATACGGCACCACTTGGCTTAACCCTGCATTTAGCTTTTGATGTCCTACTGGATGATTTATTGGGCGCTCATAAGATCCTCAAAGCATCGGGAATTACAACCTTCTCGATACTTGGAGAAGAGACAATTGAGCCAAGTGTTATTTGTTGGATTCCGGCTGCTGCTATCTATTTCCGAGATCCAGACGGTCACCTGCTAGAATACTTGACTCTGTTGAATGAGGCTCCAAGGCCCGATTTAGGAATCACCTCCTGGTCTGATTGGCTCAACATAAAGGATCGCGCAGTCCGTAGTGAAATCTCATAGTAGAAGTCGGTTCCACCGGAAGAAAAAATAAGTTTCCTGGCTGCATTAGTCCCAATTTACCTTACTCTCTCTTTTTAGAGTCACGATCTGTTACAACAATATGTCATCTCAGTGGCTGCCGTCTTTTCAATCTTGTGCTTGGCCCTTTGGCAGTTCGGAAGTAACAAAATTA
>JAICVW010000537.1 GCA_025935105.1 Nitrososphaeraceae archaeon | reverse complement strand
ATGGCAATTAAAGCCAACATGATCAGGTGATGTTTAGCTTCAAATTTAAGTATTTTTAAATGACCTTATTTTAGAAATAATTTCAGAACTGAGCTTGATGGTATGAGCAGCTGCATCATCAGAATTGTAATGCGATAGCTGCTCAAGGAATTTCGACTTATCCCTGCCCCTCTCATACATGCCACCCGATTCCTTAATGCACAGCGCAAACTTTTGCAATTTAATTCCTTGCGTTCTTAAATAACGTATAAAGTTCCTATACCTCTCGATATCATACCAATCCCATTGATTCTCCTCGCAGCACATTATCCAAACATCTATGGTGTTTTGGAAGAGAGCTTTGGATCGCAACTGCTCCAAACCTTTACCGCCATTCTTGTCCCCTATCTTTATTTCACACCTAGCTCCAATATTATCTACAAGCAGCGGCGTAATGTATTACAATGATTGATCAAATTTCTCTATTATTCCTCTGGCTCTATCCTGATGTGCCACCGAAGACGTACTATATATACCATATTTCTTATTGGGTCAAAGAAACTTCTATGTAAACATCGTCAGGAATTTTTAATCTCATAAGTTGTCGTATTGACCGGTCATCAGCACCGAGATCTATCACTCTTCTATGGATCCTTAGCTCATATTTATCGTAAGTGTTAGTCCCTTGACCGCAAGGAGACTTTCTTGTCACAACTTTCATTTTCTTGGTTGGCAGAGGATGTGGACCTTTCAATCGAATTCCATTTTTTTCGCCAATACCCTTTATTTCAGTACACACTCCCTCTAATGTTAGAAGGTTGGTGCTTGTGAGCTTTATTCGCGCTTCCTGTGGCATGTAATTTCACTTACTGTTTTTTTGATGGATCATACTTTTCTGTTATCGATTTGACAACACCTGCAGCAATAGTTGTGCCCATGTCCCTTAAAGCAAATCTTCCAATTTCTGGAAAATCTTTGAAAGTTTCTATCCCCAGTGGTCTGACAGGTTTTATCTTTACAATAGCTGCATCACCAGTCTTCAAAAACTTTGGTTTCTCTTCTACTGTTCCGCCGGATTTGGGATCGATTTTGGCTTGGAACTCTGATAAAGTGGCAGCGACCTGGGCTGTATGAGCATGTAATACAGGTGTATAACCAGGAGCCATTGCAGTGGGATGATGGATTACAATGATCTGTGCTTCAAATTCCTTTGCTACAGTCGGGGGGTTATCAACCGGACCAATAATGTCACCACGTTTGATACCTTTCTTGTCAACGCCCCTAAGGTTAAATCCGATGTTGTCGCCAGCTTCAGCGTATTCCATCTGTGTGTGATGCGTTTCGATTGATTTTACCTCACCGGTTATTCCAGATGGCATCACGATAACTTTGTCATTCGCCTTTATTTTTCCGGTTTCAACTCTACCGACGGGAACCGTACCGACACCCGTAATCGAATAGACGTCTTGGACAGGAATCCTAAGTGGTTTTCCTATGGGCTTTGCAGGGGCTTCAAACATGTCCAAGGCAGCTACTAAGGTCGGGCCCTTGTACCAAGGCATGTTTTCTGATTTTTTGATCAAGTTATCACCTTTCCATCCTGAGGTGGGAATAAAATTTATTTTGGCAGTATTATATCCGACTAGTTTTAACATTTTTTCCACGGAATCCTTCACTTCTTTGTATCGGGATTCGGCATAACCTACGTCGTCAGCCTTGTTAAGTGCAACAACTACCTGTCCCACTCCAAGAGTACGTGCTAGAAATGCGTGTTCTCTAGCCTGGCCCCCTGGCTCGGTAGCAGCTTCAGTCTCACCTGGCTTGAGCGAGACAACGAGTATTGCAACATCAGCTTCCGACGCACCAGTTATCATATTCTTTATGAAGTCCCTGTGACCAGGAGCATCAATCAAAGTGTAAAAATACTTTTGAGTTTCAAATTTTTGAAAAGCGAGATCTATAGTGATACCTCTATCTCTTTCGTCTTTAATACTATCTAGAACCCAAGCATACTTGAAAGTGTCACCTTTTCCAGTTGCTTCTGACTCCTTGGCAAATGCTTCTATGGTGCGTTGCTCGATAACACCTAAATCCACCATCATGTGACCTACGATGGTCGATTTGCCGTTATCAACATGGCCCACAACCACCAAATTCATGTGCGGCTTCTTGCTTGCGCTCATATCGGGTAAACATTCGAAAGGGCTTTATTTGTATTTCGATAAAACGGTTATTATTATCTGTATACTGACTTTATGACAAAATTTTGAATAGCCAAATTTGAGTCATCCAGCTATGCGTCTTGGTTGATAGGCCCCCATAAATGATATGCTGATTTTGTATGCAAAGTTGTTGGGCATTGCAATCAAAGGATAAGTAATGTGTGTGTGTCATGACTGGGATCTTGTGCGTTGATAATCGTCCTCAACTCTCACTATGTCGTTTTCACTAAATCTGCCATAAGAAATTTCAAGAATGACACATAATCCTTCCAATGCTTTCACCCTGTGTAAGGAGCCAGTTGGTATAGTGATATTCTCACGTTCTTTCAGTATGTGTGATACTCCATCTAACTGTACTTCAGCAACCCCTTTGATTATTTCCCAGAATTCCCATCGTTCATGGTGATATTGAAGGCTGAGTCTAGCATCAGGATTGACATAAATTAATTTGACTGTGCATTGTTGATTTTCGTGGAATTTTTTAAAGCTTCCCCAAGGTCTATCCTCGGAGTATGTATCCATCATTAAGAAAATACATAGAAATAATTTAACATTTCCTATGAATCTGATTTCAGATATGTATATCCCATTTACACCAATTTGCTTCATCCAATATTGCTGATAATAATCTTATATAACACTCACATAATTAAATGAAAACTGATCTGTTGCACTTTAGTCTACCATTTTTCCACGCTTGCTATACCATTGATAGTTCCGATTGGTAGTACTCCGCATGTCAGCATTTAAGATTGCAGAACCTGATTTTCAGAT
>JAICVW010000717.1 GCA_025935105.1 Nitrososphaeraceae archaeon | reverse complement strand
TTTACAAGCCTACGGATCTATGGTCTGAAGAGGACGATAAATTATTTTTGAAATACTGTCCAACTAAACGAATAAAGTGTTATCATATGGTCTCTAGAGACACTAGCTGCAGGCCTCATGAAATTTTAAAACTAAAGATAAAGGATATCATGTTCAAAACAAGTGGCAATTATCAATACGCTGAAGTCTTGGTTAATGGCAAAACTGGTAGTCGTCACATACCTCTTATCAATTCTATCCCTTATGTAAAAGATTATTTGGATCATGAACACCCGCAACCTGGGAATTCCAATGCACCCTTTATTTCTGGTATTGGTAAAAGCTTAGGAAGATCAATAGGAATAATATGCCTGAATTCAATATACAATACCTACAAAAAGGAATATTTTCCAAAACTACTTGAAAATCCAAATGTGACACCAGAAGATAAGCAGAATATTCATGAGCTCTTAAAAAAACCTTGGAATCCATATATCCATAGCGCATTAAACACCTGGAATACAACTACACATTTGATTCCTCAGGTAAAACTTCCTAGGCCTGCATCCCGTACTCTACATCTTGTACCCTATCTTTCTCAGGAATTGTTTTCTTTCCTCCATGTCCTTTTCGGTCTCTATACCTTTTGATTTAAATCCGTCAACGACTCCAAGTATAGCTCTCCCCTGTTCAGTTTCAACAAAGATTACTTCTATGGGATTAGCACTAGCACAGTATATGTTAACTATTTCTGTGACCTCTTTTAGTCTCGGTAGAACATTGATAGGATATGCTTATTCGATTTGTTTAAAACTATATAAAATAAGCTTTTTTATCCTACTTTCTTTTGCTTATAATCTTCATACGATTGTCTACATTCATTTGCGGCTTGTTCTACATTCCTAGTAACTACTGATATTCCATCAAAGACTGGGTTATCTACTAGGGTGTCTACATGCTTCCTGAGTAGTTTTACCTGCTCTTCCAGCTCTAGAATACAATAATCTAAACGATTCAAAGCTCCTTCGGCACTCATGTCATACAAAATAAACAGTGGACGGTCTTAAGTGCATTCTGTTATTTCCACCCTACAACTCCATAAGAATTCACGTCTTAGACTTAGCCTTGCGTGCTTCTTCTGACTCTACCGATAATAGTATTGTGAGATCGTACAAGTAATCGGTCATGTGCTCTTCACCTTTTTGTTTTTTTTGTTTTTAACCATTGATAAAGGTGTTCCAATGCCATTTCTGGTTCTGAAGTGATTATATGGTTAACAGATTCTTTTCTTAGCGGTGACAATTTCTCAAACCACTCTTCTGCCGATTCTTGTTCTGAGCTTTTCTTTGGGGATGTGGATTGCCGTTCGGTTGATAAATTGATAAGCGTCTCATAACCGTTTTTATCAATTATTTTTTCATTGTGAATAAAGTCAACGAATCGTGGGTATACCTCTAGTCCATCTAACAAATGTAGCAAGATTGCTCTGATGAAATCTCTTGCTTCATGATTATACCCGCAAAATTTACAAAAGATGTTACCTTTTATGGATATCCCCTTTATCTTGCCATTTGGTCCTTTCAAAAAATCTATCAGTGCGTCATAGATTTTATTTTCGCTACGTTCATCTTTTATATTGCTATAAACGTCAAGAAGTTTTTTAGTATATTCGACATAACCTGGTGCGAATGGGAACTTAGAATCATCTTTTTGATTTAGGTGATAACTTAAATCTTCGA
>JAICVW010000637.1 GCA_025935105.1 Nitrososphaeraceae archaeon | reverse complement strand
ATACGTCTTTCTATATCTTCAAGGATGTGGGGGTCCGCACGGGCAACATCCAACGTCTAGAAGTCGGGCTGCCACATGCACATTCGAAATATGACCTGAGCCAGACAATGCACTTGTCTGTGGTTCAGTAGAAATACCGGAGGTTCCGTTGTCGCCTGAAGTATGGTTTGTGTCTGTAGACTTGCTGCATCCAAATGCCTGACTACTTGACGAATTATGTGCATTCAGTTCATTCCACTAGATAAAAAATCATGCGGCAAGCAGTCGTATGTCATTGAAGACTTGGTTATGGCGTGCTATTAGTGGGCGATGACCAAGGACTGAAAGCGGCCATTTATCTAACAAATTATACTGATTAGTAATTGTACCAAAATTTCGCAAGGCTAACAAGGCTTAACAAATCATCGGATTCTGTGGTATAACGAATCACGTAAGATCACATCCTAGTGTGCTTAGTATACATTGAATATAGGACACCGAATTTATATCAAATATGTGTTGTGATATCCTCCATTCATATTCTTTTAAGTTGTAGTTCAATCGTAGAGTGCGAAATTCTTCTATCATTGCATCTCGTACAAGAAAAAAATACTATAATATGAAATCTGCTTATCATGTTAAATCCACAAAGCATGTTAAATCCACAAAGCATGTTATCATCGAAGAGAGACCGGGATTTAGATTTAGATGGAAAAAAGAAATGAAGAAATTATTGTTCTTTTACTTTTCTTTTTGCAGCATTGATAATAATCTTGGCAACATATTTTTCTATCCTTAATTTGCGAGCTACTGTTGCTACATTAGATTGAAGAATAGATCAGGTCGTATTTCTTCTCATGTATTAACTCTGCAATATCAAGGTGACAGATCTCGGAATGAGTGAATATATGTTTTCATTGTCAAAGCAACGCTGTCATCTAAACCGGGCGCTGCAATTGCTTTCATTCTAATGTCTGCATAAGTTAGTTATATGCACGATTTTTAATATAATGATTTGCTATATTGAACAATCTTTCATGTAGATGCATTATGTTTACCATTCTAAGTAACCACATGCACATCTACCAACCCCACTAGCGCGGTCACCGTGAGCTAGCAAGAGTGCGTGAGTTGTAGTACTCTCTAATTTTGATTGAAATGTAAAGTTCTGTCATTTCTAGGGACATCTGGCAGCTTGTAAACCATCGGGCGATGTACGCTAACGCGTGTTGACTAGACGCTTCTGTCTATCAATTTCTTTATCTATGTATTCCTTAAAGTCTGAATGCTTGAATAATGAAGTATATGCACAGTGGTTATCTCTGAGAATATTTCTTTCCTTCTCTCTGTCTATTATACAAAATACATGATTTACACTAATACCATTTTTCCTAATCTCTTGGATCGCTTCCCAAAGACTTCCACCTGTTGTTAACACATCGTCTACTATAACGACAGGTTGTTTCAAATTCCCCTCTACCTTTAACCCTAGTCCATGATCTTTCGTGCGTTTTCGTACTGCAAAGCCACTTAGCATAAAATTGTCTCCTTCTGCACTTCTTTGGAGAATAGCAGTAGTAATAGGAATTGCACCCATCTCCAGTCCCCCAATGGATTTTGCGCCTCTAGGGACTATTTCCTCGAATAGCAAGTCGGCTATGAGGTTAATACCAACTGGGTCAAACATGACATTTTTTAGATTATAGTAATACGGGCTTTTCTCGCCACTGGATAGCGTGTATTCTTTTATGTCAACAAATATCGCTTGTTCCTTTATGAGCTTCATTAATTCCTCTTTCTTGTGTGTATCCATTTTTCATCCAAGACTGTCTAGGAAAATATTCTCAAACAGTTATTTAAGTTAACATAAGAATCTTCTATTGTAAACGTGCATAGTAAGTAACAATAAGAGTACTATTTGACTCAACGTGAATTATATCACAATTTGTAATTAGAATGGTTCAGATAAAAGTCTACAATTCCATAAATCTACGCCTCAGCATAGTTGAATGCGATAGAAATTGGAGGTCCTCAAAATTAACATTCATTCCACACATCTGCTCTGGCCATTATTGCTAATTTTATCATTAGCTCTGTTGTTATTATTTGTGAACATAAACACTAATACTCTGGAAGCACAAATGCAAAATGATACACTTCTATTAACAAGACAAGGTTTTCCAATTTCCATCATACCCAGTCTATCTGGAAATGTTCTTGGAATGGTTTCATTTTTGTTAGGGACATCGCTCCTTATTCAATTGTGAAAGTAAAGTTACACCATCATCAATTATTACAGGAAGTAAAAGATATAGGTAATAAAAATATTGATTACTATATGCGGATTT
>JAICVW010000749.1 GCA_025935105.1 Nitrososphaeraceae archaeon | reverse complement strand
GGTTTAGACGATTATTGATACGATGGGAGAAAAAAGTAGAAAATTACACAGCTATGTTGCATTTTGCCTGTACATATATTACTTACAGAGCAACACGACTTTTCGCATAGGTTCTTATGACAGTTGACCGCTTTTGTAACGAAATAAATTGTTTTCGTTACTCGATCGATACTGCTCATGTCATGTGTCTTTAGGCTAACATTCAAAAGGATGCACTGCCTACACCGCCTTCACTGTAGTGGTTATCCCTTTCTTAATCCAAACATTGACCCCAGCATGAACCCAAAAGCTGCTGTCAAAGGTAATCCTAAAGTTTCGATTGTACTACACTTATTAATATAAGTTCGCATATTCTCTTAACAGGTATTTGACGACATTCAAGCCAAAACGTCTTGTCCTATTAGTTTGCAATAGCTGTTTTTAATTTTATAAACCTAGGACAGTACTTTGACACCGATAGATCATCTTTTCCTTGTCTCCAGCATCCTTCGACTGCACTTATATCAGGTGATCCTTTTGGAAGTTACGCTATAGCTGAAAGAGGTAAGGATTTTTATCAATTTTTTTGTCAAGACAGCAGATCGGAAGTCTCTATTGAACTGGCGAGTTCAGTTATTATTTCCCTACGATCGATACATCCTAATTGAAGGATGATGTAAGGGTAACTGGTAATATAATATTTGGAGTCTATATGCGACAAGTGTAATGTGAGAATTCATCCGGCTTTTATAGGACATCATAAATGTGGTTATGGAAATTGCCCTGTTTGCAAAGACCCAATCTCAAATGCACAATATTGGATTCACATTAGATCACATCCGGGACACGAGAATGATGCCCCACCTCTCCCAAGAAGTACATTGGGTAGTAGGGAAAGAAGTGTGCATCCCACCCAACTCGCTAATGATAATACTATAAGATAGATCCGAATTCCATACTGGTTTCCATATGATCCATATGATCTCTTTAGAGTCCATGATGTCCATTTCACAACTGCCATCGTTATCACTTTCGCAGATGCAATTGTTACAATAATTGATATTCTTCTATCCTCTTGCGCCCATTTTGGTTCTAATTATCAAATTACGTAGTCTTGCCCCTAACCTATAACCGCAGCACGTAAGTAAAGTCCACTCATTCTATGAACAATTCACGTGCTTGACAACGTTTTTGTCTTAAATAACGACCTGTACCAACTGGCTTCGTTGCTTTATGTTGTATGCATATTTCTTTACAGGTCATTTTACTTGTAGTGGTACTGCATACAGAGCTCATAAAGCACTTGGAATATGAATTGGACGTACAATCTTATGTTAAACATTTGATTTTTTGGTAATTATTGTCTACTAACATAATCCTCCTGATTCTTCCACAGACTCCTGTATCGGTTGCATCAGAATTACAGTTAATGGTTCTCAGGCCAGTCATTAGATCATGTGCTATGCATAGCTGAGAGAAAGATCGATGGAAGAATCAAGTTGTCAAAATACACATTACAATCCCTTTTACTATT
>JAICVW010000069.1 GCA_025935105.1 Nitrososphaeraceae archaeon | reverse complement strand
GAAGCAAGGTGCAATTTGTTTCCAATTAAGTACATTATCGTATAGTATATCACTTATTCTGTAAGTTCCTTCTGCGATGATGTAGACCACTACCGGGGATAGTTTGCCTTCGGTTTTTTCTCCTTTCAAACTCCGCATCTACCAAATTTCTGATTATTTGGGACATTGAATTTTTTGGGGAATAATGAAAACAATTGATTAAGCAGGTCCTTCTCAAAAATCAGCTGCTTGCTCAGTCCCGTATCCTAGATGAAGCTCCTTCTTCCAGATCTTAATTAGTCAATTTAGAGGAAGAGTTCATGTATTGATATTGAGCCTATGATATTAGACCGCAACTAGCGTCAAGCTCAAGAAGAATAATGTCTCACACAGGGGCAAAGCCATGATAGTATGGTATCTGGCTTAATTCATCCTTAGAGCTTGGCTCTATTAGTGAAATAAGATTGGTATCAGGATCCTCTATAATAGCATGCCTTCCAAATGTTTCTTCTGTCTCTCTTTTGAAAAACTTGACCTTATCGCGTTCTAAGGTGCTACAAAAATCGTGGAGATCACTGACGTTAAATCCTATCAGCATCCCGCGTTGCTTGTGCTGTTTCTTCTTGTGCCGTTTCTTTGAAGGATGTAAAGCAAGCACAGTCTTAGTCCCTTTACTAAATTCAACCCAATCTTCAGATCCTTGTTTCATTTGCAATCCCAGCACGTTGCGGTAAAAATCTACCGATTTTTTTAAGTCTTCAACCAATAGTATTATGGCACCTATTTTACTGAACATAGCAATCCGGTCCTACATCGAATTTAACTCCACAAACTTTTATTCGTTCCTATCATTTCTCCAGCTTAGAATATGTGACGGGTTACGCCCGAAAATCCTTAGTGTTCTGGCTCGACTTTGTTTTTAAGAGAAGTGACTCTAGTTACAACAGGGCAGCCAACCTTACTAGCAGCTACTTTGAATGCAGCCTTCGCAAGATCGAGGTCTTCGCTGTTCACTTGCGCCTCGAATATTACTTGACCCGGATGAACCCTTGAAGCTAATCCTGTTGACTTGCCAAACGCACGTCTCATCCCCTCTTGGAGCCTATCTGCGCCGGCAGTGGCTATCATTTTATTTTCTCGAAGGAGTACATGAGGGTAGACTCTGAGCATAGAAAAGAAACTTGTGTCCCCAGCAGTGGCCATCCTTTTGTTTGCAGCGAGCCTCGCGGCTTCTAAAGAGTTATGTCTTATCTGTATCTTCTCTGTTACTATTAATTCAAGTTTATAGTCGTAGTCAGCCTTCGCCTTCCCCGAGGAAAACCTAGCAATCTTAAGCTGTGGTTTTCCCGCAATATACTCTCGTCTCACATATGGCATGCCGGCAGGAATGCGGTAATTAACTCCTTTCATGACAAAGCTCTCCGATTTTTAATGCTTAAATTGAGTATTTCAGAGTGATTTAATCGTTATGTCTTCGCTCACTAATAATGTCGATGCTGAACTCCCTTATGCTGTTGAAGCAAGCTTGGTCGAAAAAAGATCGAAAATTCTTGTTAAAGATAGAAAGTCACAAGATCAGCTAAGAAATAAGGGATTTGGAGAAAATTTAGACTCGGATTTTATTCTTCAGCCTTATGAGGCTCTGTATCTTCTCTATACTCGGCGTTTGGTGCTGGGTACTAGACTAATCAAAAATATAACTTTCGATAGTCTGCTAAATATACTTCTGAAACGTGATAAAGAGATGCTGACGAAGTTCCTAATCTATCGCGATCTTCGAAGCAGGGGTTATGTTACTAAGGAAGGGTTCGGATTCGGAATAGATTTTAGAGTGTATGAAAAAGGGGAATTTGAAAAAAAGCCAGCCAAATATGTTGTATTTGGAATTAGCGAGGGGGTGCAACTCAACGCTTCAGAACTGTCAAAAGCACTTACTCAGATAACTAGGATGGGTAAGAATGCAGTGGCAGCGGTGATTGAAAGAAGAGGGGAAATTACATATTACAAAGTCTCAAAAGCAAGGTTCGATATTAACAAGATGAACCCCAAGTTCATGCCAAAGGATGGTTTGGAACTGCCTAAAGAAATAGCCGCACAATCTTCAAAGTTTAAAAATGACCTTTCAGAGTTAAATGATTAACCATTGGCTTTTAAAGAAATTTATTGCAGAGATTGTGAAACGATGCTGGCAAGATATAACCTGAAATACTTCACGGATTCAAAAATTGACGAGCTTAATAGATTACACCATCAAGCCCATATAAAAAGCGGACATGCTCTTGTGATGTCGGTATCACAGGATTGAAATTCCTACAAACATGACTTTTGAAACCAAATAGGATATTGAAGTTGTTATTTGAGTGAATTGACATAAATCCGAATCTCGGCATGATCATCGAACCATCCTCCTGGTTGGATCATTTGAGCTAGGGAAAGTTTACGGACAAGGTGTCCATTAAACCTAGACTCCAAAACCAACAGAATCCAAATCTAAATGCTACGTTCGCACGACATAATCATCTTGGTTATTTTCATAACTACCTTCGAGAATTAAGGCATATTGAATCTGAGTATGATCTTGCACCGATAGAAACGGTAAATCTCAACATTTCATTAAAGGGTTAAGATGGCCAGAGCAGATGAAAACCGTGAATTCTCGACAGTGAATTGATAGAATATGGTAATAACCATTTACGAATTCAGCCTTTGTTATCGAATATTCTAATCCTGCGATTTGCTAAAATCGCATTTATGACATTTCTACCGTTCTCAGAACGTTTGTCAATTTTTATGCGCGCCTTCTTGCCGACTTGACTTGTAAAAATGAATTCGTCATCTATATACAGATTGACATTTTTTCCTATTTCTTTCTCGCCTAGTAGAATGGTCACAGAGGAACCTGCTTCACTAATTTTGAAACCAATTTCATTGCCTAGAGCTGGCGTTTTTGCTTCTACGTCAATCTTTAACCCCAACATTTGCTCGAGCTCTGACACATTCGATCCTCCTCTCCCAATAACCATTGGAACCACTTCCTTGTTCACTTTTATTTCGACACGACTATTGGAAATTATATTGATCTCAGCTCTAGGATCAAACCTTCTTATCATGTCCCTAATCTTGGATTCAGCAAGCAGTCGGATCGTATCGTTTGATTTTGTTGTCTTGTTTAATTTAGATATTGGGACTACAACATTTTCCTCCCCGAACGTGTAAATTTCATATTCGATTTCTCCTGTTTCAAAGTCAAGTACCTCTACAACGGGTCGCGACAGATCAGCTTCACGCATGCCAGCCGGAACTTTAACAGTAAGCGAGACTTCGTAAACCTTTTCTATAGCACCCCCTTTGACAAAAATGATAGTATCTATGATATGAGGAATCATCCCAAGTTCAATTTTTCCAATGAATCTTTGCACAGCGTCAAGCGGGCTACTGGCATGCATAACCCCAACCATGCCTACCCCTGCAAGTCGCATTTCCGAAAATACTTCAAAATCTGGTGCGCGTCTAACCTCATCGAATATTGTATAGTCGGGGCGAACTAGTAGCAATATGTCAACTGCCTTGTCAAAACCACCTTCTAAATGACCGTACTGAGTAACCTCTGGAGGAACTTGTAAATCTCTGGGCGATTCAAATGTTTTAACTATTTTGCCTAAATGTAAATAATGCTCTGCAAGGCTACTAGCGAGAGTGCTCTTGCCAGATCCAGGAGGACCAGAGATTATTACCCCTTCAGCTTTAGCTGATAATCTTTCCATTAGCTTTTCACTGACGTTATAATCGGCCATAGCTAGCTTCACGATCGGCTTTACAATAGTTATCTCAAGACCGTCGGAAAATGGAGGTCTTGTAATGGCGATTCTGAATCTTCCGTATTGAATCACGGTAGCACCATTCCTACTTATTTCTATAGACCCGACTCCTTCTATTCTTGATGCTTCAGTGATTTCCTCGATTATACGGGTTAGTTGAGCTCGAGAGCACTTCTCTTCGCTTAAAGTGATGAGCTGGAAGTTACCAGGCTTGCCTTTTTTGATCATGGGATATACTCTCTCTTTCAAATGAACGCTCATTGTATTGTCATCAAAGAACCGTTCAAACTCTAGATTACTGGTCTTTGCCGGGGAGGAAATGTGAATTGATTGTACACCGTGTGCCTCAGCAGCGAGTGCTTGCACGTAGTCAGCGGTAAGCAGGGTAGCACTATGTTGAAGAGCTATATCTTTTATTAATGCGTCAATTCTGCCATGCTTGGCCAAACGAATATCTTCTAGACTGGGACGAGACCCTAGGAATTGGAGATCAATCTGATTATATGAGCATTGTTCTCTAATTTTTTTAATTTCTCTTAATCCAACGAAACCATGCTCCTTGTTGACCGAAGCTTGGGATTGGAGCTCGTCTAGAACGGCCAATGGGATTATAATTTTATTCGAACGGGTGATTGACCCAGACTCGATCATTTTGGCCACCTCTCCATCGATTATTACACTAGTATCCAACACGAGCTTTTCATTTTCCAAATTTATGAATTCGTTGGTAATGGAGCTTAAAGTGTCTTTAGACAGCGTAAATGGAGAATCTTCGAATTAAAATCAGTTTTCAGATACCCGTCAGAAATCTTGTCGTCTAAAAGCACTTAAAAAGAGAGAACTCCAGTCTAAATGCTGATGAGCTTAAGAGGAAAAGTAGCGATTGTAACAGGAGCGGGTGGTGGGGTTGGGAGAGCCACTACGAAGAGACTTTTCTCGGACGGATGTAAAGTTGTTTTAATTGGACGAGATAGATCAAAGTTAACAAAACTAATCGGTGAATTAGACGGTAAGAAGAATCTGTTGGCCATTAAGGCCGATATCACAAAGGAAGCGGACGTTATAAATTTGATCGAGGAAACCGTTTCTGCGTTCGATACAATCGATATTCTCGTAAATAACGCTGGTATTTTAAACGATCCCACGCCCTTTCACAAAATGACCGATGATCAATGGATGTCGTTGATAAACACAAATTTAATTGGTACATTTAGGACTACAAAGGCCGTATTGCCGATTATGATGAAGAACAAAGGAGGTAGCATTATTAACATCTCATCGCTGCAAGGCATTCGATCGATACCTAATGTCCCGTTCTCAGTATACGGGGTGACCAAGGCAGGAGTGATTATGTTTACTAGAGCTATTGCCGTGGAATATGGCCAATATGGGGTACGTTGTAACTGCGTTGCTCCTTCGACCATCCGAAGCCCAATGATAGAGCCATATTTGCAAGATAGACAAGCCAAAAGGATGCTGGAGTCTTCGTTTCCGTTGGGGAGCATTGGCGAACCTGAAGATATCTCAGGAGCTATCTCGTATCTGTGTTCAGACGATGCAAAGTGGGTAACAGGTTTAGTACTAACTATAGACGGAGGGATGTCTGCAAAACAGTAGTCAGACATATTATCCCTTTTTGACTGTTTTCTTTCTACTTCTGTATTAGCCTACTTGTATTTTGCGATACTAGAGGTGCAATATTTTGTGTAATGATTTCATGAAAGTTGTGGGTATCAACATCAAAAGTGAGAAGCAAAACATACCACAGTTGCCTTTCTTTATCTGTAATTGGAATGGTTGCGCGAATTAGTTTAGCATAATGAGAGCTTGCATAGTGGATCTTACCAAGATGATATTCCCATCGAAGTCTAGTGAACTGCCTGGTGGCTGCTGTGATGGCATACTGGGCCCGTTGTTCAGGCGACAATAAGGGCTTGAGCCCTTTTCTTTCAGAAATACCCAACAATTTCCCATCGGGGTCGGCTATTCCCGCAAATCTTATGGCCGGAGTAATAGACAGTATGCTGTCGCAGAATTCGTTGTAAAACTGTTGTCGTTGCTTTTTCAATGGTTGGATAGCTATAATAATCGCCTATATTTTGACTTTATCCATATGATATGGTGCCTTCCTTGAGAATACAACTTGATTATAAAGAAGCCTTTTATTTCTGCTGGTAAAGTACATTCAAAGATTTGAGTCCCGCTAGCCTCGATGAAATCTCGATCACAGACCCGCTAACCATAGGGATTATAGGTGGGGGACAACTTGGGAAAATGATTGCGCTGGCGGCTAAACGCATGGCGTTAAAGGTGTGCGTTCTTGATCCTTCAAACTGTTGCCCCTGCTCTTCGGTATCGGATGAACTTATAGTAGCTGATTTTAAGGATGCAGCAGCAATCAGGAAATTAGCTCGTAAATCGGATGTAGTAACCTATGAGATTGAACAGGCAAATACCAGCGCTTTAATCGATTTGGAGTCAGAAAATGCTAAGTTGGTTAATCCGCCACCTAGGACGCTCCAGATAATCCAAGACAAATATAAGCAGAAATTATTCTTAAAAAAGTTTGGGCTGAGAGTGCCTTCATTCTCTTTAATTGAATCTCCGCAACAATTTTTACAAATTTGTAAGAAATATGGGTTTCCTGCAATTTTGAAAGCCCGGTACGATTCCTATGATGGCAGAGGTAACTATACGATAAAGAGCGAAAGGGACATTCTTAGCGCGTACTCACACTTTGGCTTGGACAAGAAACCAATGTTCGAAAAGTACGTAAATTTCAGCAAGGAGATCTCAATAATGGTCGCTAGAAACCTGAATGGCCAGATAACCTCTTTCCCCGTTGCAGAGAATTTGCATCAAGATCATATCCTACACATGAGCATTGTGCCGGCACGTATTTCAGACAAAGTGGCGTTGCGTGCAAAGAAGATGGCAGAGAAAACCCTTAATGCTCTTAAGGGGGCCGGCATTTTCGGGATTGAAATGTTCGTAACTGATGCTGATGATGTGGTCATAAATGAAATTGCACCACGACCTCACAACTCTGGCCATTATTCAATTGAAGCTTGTTCAGTCTCTCAATTTGAGCAGCACATTAGAGCTATATTGAACCTTCCGCTAACTGAACCAAGGCTGTTATCTCCAGCTGTAATTATGCTGAATTTGCTGGGACCGGAGAGTTTTGAAGGCCCATATGCTATTAGAGGCTTAAGGAAGGCACTCTCTACGCCAGGATTAAGTCTTCACATCTATGGCAAAAAAGTATCTAAACCTCGACGAAAGCTTGGACATTTTACAATTATCGGAAGCTCGATAAAAGATGTACTGGCAAAGGCAGACAATGCCAAAAGAGCATTGAAGATAGAGCATGACAAGAGCTGATTTTAGCAACACCGATGTATTGGTTGGAATAATTGTTGGCAGTGATTCAGACTTAATGATTATGAAGGACGCTGTCGAGATTTTGAACTCTTTTGGCGTGAAAAATGAACTGAAAATTGTCTCCGCACACAGGACGGTAAAACGAATGATTACGTACGCAAAAAATGCTAAGAAGCGAGGACTAGAAGTAATCATTGCCGGGGCCGGAGGTGCTGCACACTTGCCCGGAATGGTAGCAGCAATAACACCGTTACCTGTATTAGGAGTCCCCATAATGAGTTCATCCTCCAAGCTATGTGGGTTAGATTCCCTCCTATCAGTAGTGCAAATGCCTGCTGGTGTGCCAGTAGCTACTTTGGCGGTCAACGGCGCGAAGAACGCAGGTATCTTAGCCTGTCAAATATTAGGATTAAAGGACAGAACGATTGCTAATAAGATAGAACAATACAAGAGAAATTTGGAAGTGGATGTGCTCAAAAGAGCAGCGATGTTAGACCATTATGGCCTTAAGAAGATTTTAGAACGGTCTACAAGGCTAGGGAAGTAGATTATTCTCGTGATTACTACAACTAGATGGCTGAGGGAAGAGATAAAGTCTGTGAGCTACGATGCCCTAAGCCGATCCTAGTCCATTCATTTATTTAGAGTTCATCAAACTCCATTCCGCCTGATTCTTTAATCAATGACGAGCGAGATCAAGCTGTCACTACTTATCCCAGGGCACTGGTGGCCCTTCCTACAGATCTTCCTGTAGCTAGTGTTGAAAAAATGTAACAACAATTAGACTCAGAAAGTAGACTATCGCTAACGCTTTTATTGCCTTTCCCAAAGCCATTGCGATGATGAATTTGTTTATATTGTACTTTTTAACTCCCGCGATAATTGGTATTATGTCCCCACCAATAGGGATCCATGGCGAAATGAATATGAGTATCCACCCATATCTTGCCAAAAGAGCGTAGCCTGTTTGGCTTCTTTTATCATCAAATCGGGTTATCTTTCTTAACCGATGTGAAACATGAACGCCTGTGTACCCTATATAATAAGCAATAAAACCTCCGATTATCGATCCCACGGTTAACACGATAAATATTCTGGTCTCATTTTCCTTGGCGGCTATGAGAGTCGCTGTAGTTAGCTCTGTTGGTATCGGGATAAACGATGAGAGCATACCGTTAAGAAAAAGACCTAACAATCCATATCTTGTAAAGAAGAGTGTGACCGAAGACGGAATTATTAAGAGCGAGATTATCATGATTAATGTTTGGTACTTTTTGATGTCATTATTTGTTCATAATGTGAGCGTAAAACTTGGTCCATCTAACAATTCACGATCTGGGGCTTATTAATCAGTAGTCGATTATATAATAACTTACTCTTTTTAGATTATGTAGTACTCCACAGCCAGTCGGCACAGAAAATAGCAGGCAAGACGAAAAATCAAATCCTTGGCGAGCCCCAAATCGAGTAATATTAACTAAATACCTTTTGAAATATACAAATTACCTAAAAGTCCTCTTAGTTGACCAATACCTTCTTTAAGCTTGAATTATGCTAATGCAGGAAATCACGTCACATAACAGGGGATGGGATCTTCTTGAACCTGGCTATCACAGATAAGATAATCCCTTCCTTGTTTAGGTTGGATTGTAGTTAAGATTGGTCAGGCTACATTAAATAGGATAATGTTGGCAAATGCTTATACGTAGTTTTTAACCATATATTCGAGGATACAGGGCTCAATAGGAGTAGATACGGTTCATGGCAGTACAAAGCAAACAACCAGTAACGACGGAAAAATTCAGGGAAATGGACAAGAAGCGCTGGCTAGTGAGATATTTAGTCCTTGCCAGTATAGGTGTCATCTTAGCAATCAAAATCTATTTGATAATGTATGTCGTTGATTTTACTGTCGGTTTCTACAGCGTTCTTACATCAGTTGTTTTATTTAATCTCTTTTTTATATCCTGGGTAAAATTT
>JAICVW010000435.1 GCA_025935105.1 Nitrososphaeraceae archaeon | reverse complement strand
TCGAAGTAATACTTACTAACATCCTTATGCGATATCTCATCCTCGGTTTTCGGAAGTAACAGGAGGGACGACAGGGTTTTGGCAATAATTGAGCCAGAGACGCTAAACTTAACTAATCAAAAATTAATAGACAGTATCAATACTTTGAAATCTAATTTAGGGACAAAGGCTACAAACGCAAAAATAATCTCTATAGTCCACAGCACTCCTTGTCTAACTAAATGTGTCAATGATATTAAAGTCAACGGCTACAATAACGGCATAGACAGACTCTAGAGCGAAAGGCATGGATACTTAAGGAAGAAAATCATTGACGCAATACAGGTTAAATTTGGCAGATTGATGACAGTCAAATCAGAACATAAAATCAACAACGGGACTCTTGATATCGCTATAACCTACGACAAAATACTACTCAATTATCATGAAAAGACTATCTGCATCGAAATTAAAAGTGGGCAATCAATTGATCTGTTTCAGATTGAGCGTTACTTATACGAAAGTTATCTACTGATAGTTGTAAGGGTCCCCACTAGGGATGTAGTTTTGATTCATCAGCAAAACATTGCTACTGAACTGATAGCCGGAATTACATCAGCTAAAGAAAAAATAGACATGCTAATTGATAACAATTTGACAAAAGTCCAAGGGGAATGGTGTAGAGGTTGCACAGCAGAATGTGAATTCAAGAAGGCAGAATATAACAATAATCATGTGGCAAAATTAGAGTTTGAAGAATTTCTCAAAAACACCAATGTCGTTACGCAAGAAACCATAAGAATACTAGAAGAGGAGATTGCTAAATTTGACACAATTTTGGAATAATCAGGAAATCAATGTATTGAGGCGTTACTATCCAACTTATACTAAGGAAGAGCTAATAGCTCTCTTTCCAAATAGGACGTTTAAGGCAATCCAACGGAGGGCTTCCTATCTTAGTATAGAGAAGATTCAAAGGGACTTTATGTGTACTCCGGAAATTAGGGCCAGGATGAGTAAAGCCCATTTGGGCATTAAGCTCTCGGAACATCATAAAGCTGCCCTTCGAAGACGCACATTAAATGAATCAGTGTTTGACACGCTAACTGAATGTTCTGGTTATTGGTTTGCTTTCTTGTTTTCAGACGGAAATGTATGTTAGAAGAAAGGTATTCCAATTATTGCACTTAAAGGATATAGACTTAGAGTCTTCCGGGATTTTGTGGGTTCAACCCATAAAGTAAGCAACTATACAAACAAAGTAAGGGGAAATGCATCTAATTCTATATCACTTTCCTCTGAAAGAATAGCTAATGCCCTTGCAAAATATGGTTGTGTCCCTAGAAAATGTTTCAATGCAGAAATCATTGGGGGATCGAAATTAACCGACACGTTTGGCGTGGTGTCATAGACGGGGATGGTAGCTTAGGAGTTCATGTAATGAAAGATACTGGAAGACGAGTGCCTTACATATCTCTCACTGGTAGTAAGAGTGTCTGCTTGCAATTTAAGCTATTTCTAGAAAAAGAGCTTGGTGAACGTATGCCCCCAAATGTGATTTTTTATAAAAGATCATATATATTCATGATTTCCGACCGCCGTGCAGTGAAGGCAATAGAACTGCTATATCGAAACTGCACGATTGCACTAGAACGAAAACTAAAAAGGGCAATTGAAATACTGGACGAGTTTCGAGATGGTGTCTATCGAATCAACCTGAAAGTTTAGATAATACTCAGACTAATGTACTGAGGTAATCTGAACGACCACGCAGATCATAAACAAGACTGGGATATAACAAGGTAGAACTAATTAGATGCTGTAACATATATCGTCTTTATGTTGGTTCGGCTAACAAGGTTCGGGTGTATAAAGTCAAAGAACATAGCTATTATCATGGGTATACGAAGCAGAGGAGACAACAGCAATAACACCAACAGGGTCAGGGCTTTTCTATTATCCATCCAATTGTTTCAGAGGTGCTAGTGATATGTTTCAAAATTCAGAATGAAAACCACTGTTGAGGCTATTAACAAGATTCCAAATTCCATATTATTAAGGTATTTTAGCCTCTCAAACAACTCGTAGTTTATCCAGTTCCCTCTGCTTTTGGATAGACTCTTTTTGTAATTTGGTTAAGCGTTTCTTTGTCATATGTTCCATGGCTTCCACTCCTGTTTTGGTGGTATGTAAGAAGAATCAATAAAGCGTTTACGTTCACGCCTATGGCCGTTTGCGTATAACCATACATTTGGGTAGGTGTGTTTAGGTGAAAACAGGTGTTGCAGCGTCTAACGACCATTTTTGGTGTAGAGAACTGTTAACTCTCGGCCGTTGAATAGCCTGAACTCATCGAGGCGTTTGTAAAGAGTCCCTAAGAGGAGCTTGTAAAAAACTAGAAGACTATTAGGGTATATTAGACTCCTAGAAGGAAAAATAGCTTTTTGAGTATACAAATTTCTTAGCTGGGACTCTTATTTTTGACTCCTTGTGTTAACTAACCTTTCCACCGTTTCTTCTTAGGTTCTAGACTAGTGGCGAAACTCTTACAAAGATAATGTTTCCCATTCGCATATAACCACGTGCATTGGGGGTGTGGAATTTCTCCAAGTGGGTGCACGACCCGTTGACGCAGCGCCTGATTATCTCTTTAGCACCTTTCTAACCAACCTGTATGTCATTATTATCAAAATAGTTGAAGTAGTGTTTGAGGCCGTAGGTATTAACCACCACAATTCAGCCATTTTTCTTGATATAGATGTAATTGGTTGGCTTTCCTTCTAGGGCGTTGAGTCTAAATTCGCCCAGGAGTATTATGGCACTGGATTACGTATAGCAGGTAGTCCTGTTTGTGGAAGAGAAGAGGAAGGAAGAGGACTGATTGCATTATTGTTAGGAATAATTGGTTGATGTAACTGTTGCAGTTGTGGTTGAGTTATAATTGCGCTAGGGATATTACTACTGCCACTTGGGCCAATGTTACGGTTATGCTTTACCATTGCATATACTACTGCTGGATTATTACTAACAACCCCATGATAATCCATAACTCAAGCTAAATCCTAATACTGGATCTGTAGGTACTACAGGCGCTGTAAATGTTGGTGTAGCAGTATCGGCTCCAATCAAGGTTATATGAACTCCCATGGGCAGTTGTATCCACTGATATGCTATAATAGTTCCACCATTTGGATCATGACTTGCTAAACCATCTAATTCCACCTTTGTATTTTCATTTACAGTTTGAGAGATTCCTGCATTAGCCATTGAGCGAAGCTGTATATTTTGTCCTGATTGTGACTGAGCACTTGAAAAGGTTGGATTTTGGTTTGTATATGGATAAGGAGATTGAGGTTGAGGTTGCAAAGATGATGAAGATGAAGTTGATATTTGCGGCTGCTGTCGACTCTGAGTTACATTGAGTGATGGTGATTGTTGGTCTTGCTGCATGGATGGCGTTGCTGCTGATGTTCCCATATTACTTACAAATGCTATTGGACAACCTAAAGCCTGCTGAATGTTTTGTGCTGACTGTAATATTTGAGATTCTTTGATTTGGATTAAGTTGACCAGTGTGCAAATAATCTGGAATGACC
>JAICVW010000444.1 GCA_025935105.1 Nitrososphaeraceae archaeon | reverse complement strand
GCAACTGAATGTGCATCGGGCCCTACAACTTTCTCTGCAGTGGTTGAAGCGTTGGCTAAACTGACGTGAATTTGTGATGCAATGGCCTTGGCCATAGTAGGTCCTATTGGAATAGAGCCTGTGATGTTAGCACCCATCATCATTCCAGTCTGGTTTTGGATGGTACTGCCTGTCATATTACTTCGCTTAACTATTATTATTATATGCTTACCTTGCGCATTCGCCGCTTTGGGATTAAAGAGACCAACTGATACGATTGCTGTCAGCAGTATCGCAGCTACAACCAGAAACGCTATCCGATTATACATTACATCGTATATAATACAATTCTATATATCTATTTTCAATAGGAGTACGGTTAAAGTACTACGCCGATCCTTAAGCCTAGTGGCAACTTAAAATTAGATATATATCTGAATCATTAACTTATCCCTTCCCTCTATACCTAATACAGCAGAAGTCGGGTTTTATTTTTGATTCAAATTTATTTACCAAATTTTGATGCAGCTTATAAACCAAAAGGATACGTAAGCGAGGTTATTGGAGAAGTGGTCTGCTGAGCTACCACTTTAAGTGCCACAGGGGAAAAACCATGGGATGCGATTAAAATCGTAGATAATAATGACAACAACAATAACTTTTGTAATAATATCTTTATGCAATGCAAGATCGCTGTGGTGCTAGGTGATTATAAGAGTATTCATTTATAATTCATTTTTTGTTCGTTACCTATCTGTCTAAATAGCCTCATCCTTTCTCTGCCTTCACTACCGACTAGTGATTTTCTTAGTGCCATTCCACAACAAGGACAGAACATACTTTGATTATAATAATAGATCTCGCATCTTCTGCAGAAGGCCAATGGTGCAAATGGACAGAATGATGGTGTAGCAGTAGGCGCTGGTAGCAATGTTAATGGAGGGAGTGTTGCGTTGAATGGCGATAATACTAATGACATGAGTGCTGGCGTTGTACTAAACGGTGGCCAGGATCATCAGGGCTGTAATGTGGCATAGGCAGCCAGTGTCTCAATTTGCCTGGAAGGTAGTCTTAGTAACACACCAATATTTTTTGAACCTATACCCTTCAGTCTTCCTGTCGTCTGGTTGTTTTAAGGTCTAGCGGATTAATCCAATCAACTGCAGAACGATCTTCTGGGTTTTTGTCTAACTTACCGATACACAATAAAGAAGATTAAGGTTCAAAAATTCCTAGATTAAGCAAAGATAGGTTTAAAACTGAGGCTAATGAGGATAACTTTTGATTAACTGTAGTAATACTTTCCTTGGATATTATTAACACACTATATTATCAATATGATTCAGCTTTTCATTAAAGTGCTTCGGTTTCTTCCTGCCGAAACGCGGGACTTTTCTGATAGGATCTAAGTTATATTCACTTTGGATACGGTTCAGTGTCTTCACTCGATTTCCCCTAATCCTGCACCCGAGTTTCTCCATAGTACAATTTCTTGATTATTATTACTAATCATTCATCTCTCATCTAATGATTTTATCATGTCCTCGAGTTCCTTGATTAGTGATTCCATCGATTCTTTATTCCACTCTTTTTCCTCCCTCGTATAGCGAATAATAAGCTTAATCAAGGGAATATCGCCACTATTCAATTTCCCTGTTCTAAACTCTTTCCTTAAATCATTAAGTGGATTTTTAGAACCCGTTATCCTTTGCCATTTTTCCACTTCTTTAGGGTCGTAAGCCATTGTATCGCTGTCACTTTCAGCATTATCTATAAGATAGTGTCATATAACTGTCTCAAATGCATCGTATTGGAACGCACAATAGCGAGTGTAGTATGATAGTAGGAGCGACCATGGAGCTCTTGTCAGAACTATTGTAGTCATGTTGGTATATTAGTATAAATTGTAAAAAGCCTTCTCCAGTTTTTGGTTCTTATTTACAGCAAGGTTCATTGGAGTATCCGCGAGTTTTATTAAAGGAATTACTAACGCATATTTCTCATTCTACAAGAAGTTTATGCGATATGTCTTTTGCTATTATTGATTTTACGTTCACAAATTCCCGTATACCAAATTGTGACAACTCTCTTCCTATCCCAGAAGACTTTATCCCTCCAAAAGGCAATCTAGGATCTGATCGTACCATTTCATTCACTCTGACTACTCCACTCTGGATCTCCCGTGCAAGCCGTAGGCCTCTCTCAAAGTTACTTGTCCATATGCTAGCGCCTAATCCAAATTCTGAATTGTTTGCTTCCCAAATAGCATCTATCTCATTATCTACTATAATAAGCGGTGCAGCTGGTCCAAACACCTCTTCACTCAAAATAAGCATTTTATGATTCACATTAGATATTACGGTAGGCTCATAAAAGTATCCATCACCTGCGAATATCTTGCCTCCTGTCAATATCTTACCAGCTTTCGATTTTGCATCTTCCACCTGATTTACAAGAGTTTGCAGTTGACTTTCTCTCGCTAATGGTCCGACCGTAGTTTTGAAGTTAAGAGGGTCCCCAACTACTTCTGATTGGACATTTTGTGCAAATAGTTTAGAAAACTTATCTGCTGCTTCCTTTACAACAATAAATCTCTTTGCTGCAATACAGCTCTGACCCGTGTTAAGTAATCTAGATTGCGAAGCCAAGTGAGCCGTTTGATTTAAGTCGGCGTCTTCCAGCACTATGAAGGGGTCACTCCCTCCTAGTTCTAACACACACTTTTTCAATCCTCTTGCAGCAAGCTCTGCAACCCTTTTGCCAGTACTAACACTGCCTGTTACAGACACGGCATCAATATTATCTGATTGAACTAATGCTTCTCCAGCTTTATAATCACCAATAATACATTGAAATACATTCTCAGGAAACCCGCTTTCTACAAAAGCTGCTTGAATTTGCAGTGCGGAACCTATACATACACTTGAGTGTTTAAGAATAGCTGTATTACCCGCAATCAATGTCGGGACAGCGTAACGCATGACTTGCCAGAAAGGGAAATTCCAAGGCATAATACCTGCAACTACTCCTAAAGGTTCAAATGAGATGAAGCTCTTTCGAAATTCAGTTGGAACTAATTCATCACCCAAAAATGATTCCGCATTTTCAGAATAATACTCGCATACCAACACACACTTCTCTATTTCTGCGATTGACTGGGTTATGGGTTTACCCATCTCTTCTGTGACCATTTTTGCATATCTTTCTTTATTCTTGCTGAGTATTTTAGCCAGCTTCCTAATGTAATCAGAGCGTTCCAAAATTTCTAATTTTTTCCATTTTTCAAATGCATTTCGGGCATTCTGTGCAATTCGCTCAATCTGGTCAATTGACATAATGTCATAAGAGGAAATAATCTTGCCAGTAGCAGGATTAATTGTTTGGATTTTACTATTGTTTGACATGCCTGTGAACTAACTATATGCACACTCGGACTTAATAAAGACAAACTTTGGAATCTATATCATCAATAATTTGTAACAACTAGTCAAGAATTTCAGTACAACATGGAGAATGATGGCAGAAGGATTAATGATATTTGATAGACCT